>NZ_CAWUDO010000074.1:0-41661 GCF_963920935.1 Nostoc sp. CCY 9925
CAGATTTAGCCAAGGGGAAAGGAACACCAGGTCGCGCCGAACTTTATATCGATGGAAAATTAGTAGGGCAAGCGAATGTCCCTGTAACTACTCCCTTAGCACTAGGTCTCACCAGTGGTGTTACCTGTGGGATAGCCCCTGGTGCGCCTGTAACACCCGATTATGAACCACCCTTCAAGTTTACGGGCAAGATTCATAGCGTGATAGTGGATGTTAGTGGAGATTTGATTCAAGACCGTGAAGCCGAAATGCGTGTCATAATGGCACGACAGTAGCAACAAGATGAAACATTATTTTACAGTCGCGACTGTGCAATAGAGATACGCCGCATTGGCTCTCAAAACCTTGGATATGACTGTATATATATTATCTAGGTAAGTTAAACCCTTGCTATCAGATAATTCAAGTTTTCACCTAGACAACATTATGATGCAGCAAGCGCGTGTTTTTTATTCTAAGTGTGCCAAGCACAACACGTTTAATAAGTTAAACGTGGCCTTACTTGGAATGAGCGACACTTCCTTGCAGGTGTGGGTGGCGTGAGCCAATTAACCAAATTCAGTGGGTTTAAGTCCCCCGGTTCTATAACCGGTCAGTTTTGTGGTCGGTGTAGCACCCATTACAAAACTATACTTCCAACTTCCGACTTGTTTAACTTAGTCGTCCCTGAAAAATAGATGAAAGCCAGTATTAAGAGAGAGTTAACAGAGAGAAACTGTGTGTAAGATTGCCAGAAAATCTTCCAAAGCTTGAAAAAGCAGGTGAACATGAGCGGTAATTTTGGGGAAAATAGGATACCAGTAGAAGGAATAAAACAACCTTTACTGGAGAGTCAACTAAATCTAGAACATCCGTTAGCAAAACTGGCTAAGGCTTTGGATTGGCAGTACTTTGAGCAAGAGTTTAGAACAGCAACCACAACAGATGTAGGCCGCCCAGCATTGTCGAGTCGGTTGTTAGTGGGGCTGCATTACTTGAAAGCACTGTACGATGAGAGTGATGAATCAGTAGTGGAGAAATGGGTAGAAAATCCCTATTGGCAGTACTTTTGTGGAGAACAAACTTTTCAACATGAATTACCTTGTCATCCTACAAGCTTGGTGAAGTGGCGGCAGCGAGTTGGAGCGTAAGCGAGCAGGTTTTCTCAAACGACTGCTGAAACGTCGTAGTGCTATTGAGCCTGTCATTGGACATACCAAACATGATCACCGGATGCAGCGCAATTACCTGCAAGGTCAAGTTGGCGATCGCATCAATTCTTTTTTGGCTGGCTGTGGATTTAACCTCCGAAAGCTTTACCGCTTTTTTGTGACTGCTCCACTTCTTCACCTTGTAGCTTAGATTACTATCCTTTTATTTTTCAGGGACGACTATTTATTGAAACAAAATGCCGACCAATGGTCGGCAAAAGACGAGTGCTTATGCTGGGCTGGAGTGCCAAAATATCGAGTGGCATATCAGCAAGCACGTGTTTTTTAGTCTTGTTTTGTTAACAAATTCAGTGGGTTTAAGTCCCCCAGTTCTATAACCGGTCAGTTTTGTGGTCGGTGTAGCACCCATTACAAAACTATACTTCCGACTTGCGACTTCCGACTTCCGACTTCCGACTTGCGACTTGCAACTTGTTTAATAAACTGGATGATAAAGCCCGTCGTTCTCATTAAATCGCCACGAACGATTACCCAAATCGCGGTCTTGTGTCCAGCGTTCAAAGTCCTTTTGCCGCAAAGTTGCACGTTTTTCTTCAACGGTCGATGCACTAGTGCCAAAACGCGAGGCTAATTGTTCTGCATTACGGGGTTCAAGCTTGACTGGTGCACTCGTTTGGTAGGGGTAGCTGCTTGATTTGTTGCGTGACCTTGATGCGTTGATACTATTTTGCATTTGTAACAATACCCCTTCAAATCGTGCCAGCTTTAAGAATAGTTCTTCTACCTTGGCAGAAATGTTGCTTTCTCTGGAAGAAGAAAGGTTGTCGATATTTTCTTGTAAACGAAGAAAATCTTCTTCAAGTTTATGCAAGCGATTTTCTACAGTTTCTTTTGTACTTGGTATATCGTCTAAAACTTGGTGTAGACCTTGAATTACCAATTTTGTGGCGGTAGTTTTACGTTCTTGTGCAGCTAGACGAAGTGCTTTAACCAGGGTTTTCGGTAATCGGAAGTTAATCGATTCACGCTCTATATTTGTCATATTTGTATCCTTTAACCCTGGTATAGACAGTTTACCACGTGAGCGTCAGATTTTTCACGTATTTATAGGTGTTTGGGGCAACTGTACAGAATCGTTACTGGCAAAATAGCCCTCCCAGTAATGATTCTGTTGATTGTGTAAATACGCCTGAAGCCAATTGTATAGAAATCCTTACCCTAGTTGACTTTCAAGAGACACATAGGAGTAAGCAGCGTGTGTAGATGTGGTACAGAAGATGTCTATATAGTAATAATTTACTTAAGTATACTGCTGACTGGGTAATTAGGAAGAGAAAAAGGTAAGCTGATTGCTGATGATTGGGGTGAGGATTTTCAATTAGTCCGCGAACCAACAATAGATATTTGTCTATACGCACTGTGTAGAAAGTCTTGCCCTGCTTGGCACTCAAGAGCCGCATTCCTTATTAGTTGCCAGTCATCATCTGCACGGGCGCACGATCGCACGCGCTCAAAGGTGTCCCCCTAGACTGAGATAATGAGAAAACAACGGGGGCGGTAATAGGAGAGCCGAGTTGAAGATTGATAGACACGGCAGAGCCAAGATACTCTCGCCAGAAGAAATTCAACTTCTGTTCTCGCAGGGGGTAGACTCACTACGAGACAAAGCACTGTTTGCCGTCATGCTTTACACCGCTTGTCGGGTTTCGGAAGCCGTGACGTTGCTCAAGCGCGATGTCTATGACTCCAAAGGAAAAGTTCGAGCCAAAATCACCTTTCGCAAAGGTAACACGAAAGGGAAACTGGCTACCCGCGCCATACCCGTAATTCAAGAATTGCGAATCAGGCTACAAGCATATAAACCGCGAGATGATTCGCCGTGGCTATTTCCGGGAAATCCCGATCACAAGAGAGCTAGTACCCACCTGCACAGAGATTCAGCACTGTGGATAGTGCGAGTTGCTTGCCAACGAGTCGGAATTGAAGGCGTAAGCTCTCACAGCTTTCGCCGTACAGCACTCACTTCAATGAGTAATGCTGGAATTCCCTTAAGAGTGATTCAGGAAATTTCCGGGCATCGCACGTTGGACGAGCTTTACAAGTACCTGGAGGTGAAAGAAGAACAAGTATTGGGAGCAGTATCATCTTTATCGCTGCTTGCACCGATTGAAGAGAACGACTTCGAGAAAACCAGGAAAGTCGAAGTCCCCAAAAAATCAGTCAAGCAAAGGCATTAACCTCATTTTACTCAAAAAACAAATTTGCAAGCAATACGAGCGTAATTAGCGTAAATTCGCTGAAAGCAAAAGTAGAAATTACTCAGAAAATACGGTTAGTTGTGGCACGAGTTTAGCTGCCCTCCATAGGCAACACTTCCTCATTGAGCCACTCGTAAAATTCTGGGATTGCTGCCTCCAACGAGCGCAGTTCACTGAGCGCTATCGCCTCCAACTCCAGCACCACCTCCCACCGCCAATCCCCAGTCCATCGCTTGAGGATACCCTTAAGAGCCTCTACACCTTGGGCGATGCCAGAGCGAAGGGTTTCCACGCAGTGAAGTAAAGTAATGCGATCTGTGGAGGAAGCAGGGGAGAGAGATTCTTGCCCCTGTGCCTCTGTGCACCCCCGTACTGCGTTAGGGGTTACTGCTATAGATCTATGCCCAAGAGCCTCTTCTGGTTGTGTAGTATCCACCCCCTCAACGATGGAGTTTCCTATACCATTATGGGGGGGGGTGGATACGGGAACAGAAACACGTTCTAACCCTAGCGAAGACTGGGTTTGGGAGTAAGGAACCCGTTGCTGTTGACGATGAGCGATAACTTGTAATGCAAAATCTAACTCTGGCTTAGAAAGCGAGAATAGTTTAACCTGCATTCCACGAGGTCCCTGCTTACGGCAAGCTAACTTGAGTCCCAGCTGTTCAAGCATTGTGGCCAGTAACCAAATCGGTTGACAGTCACTTGGAACTGTAAAACCAAGAATTGCTTTGATGTGAGCAGCACATTGAATGGCGATCGCTGTCATATTTAATAGATGTGGATCGGCAGCTGTTACTTCTTCGCCAGTGACTAAACGCCCCAAGACGTGATGTAATCCCAAGTTTACCCTTGCTAACCACTTGGCGGAATAATTGCCCCAATCCATGCAAAATGGAAGTTTGTCGCGTTCGGCGCGGTCTAGTTGGGTAACAAATGCTGGTGGTAATGGGTACTGTTTACCAGTCTTGGAGTCTTGGATGATTTCATCTGGTGGTGAAAGGATGGCTTCAAGAGCAGCAAGCGCCCCAATGAGTCTACCGGAGTTATCCTTCTCGACTAATAGGGGCGTAACTTCCATACCGTAAGCTTCATGAATGCGGAATTTTTCACATTCGTTCATTTCATCAGGTGAAAGGTAATCCTTGGTTTGTCGTGCGCGGTATTCTGTTTTAGTAATGTTTTTGGCAGTGGCGACGGCATGATGATGAGCCGAGTCGAGAGCGTCTGCTGCCGTCTTCAACAATTCCCAAGCCGGGGCATCATTCTCGTCTCCCACGGGTATAATCTCATTGCCCATGTGCTTAAGCAACTCGCGCAGGTCTGTACGTAAGTTATTGATCGATTGGTGACGAGCAGATTTGATTTTGCAGTAAGCATCTAACGCCCAGTCTTTCTCAGCGCCCCTCTTGCCTGACTCTCGGTCGATCCGCAGTAAGAAAGCTGTAATCTCGTTGGTTTGGAGTAGTCTAAGTTTAATCTTAGTCGGGTTGGTATCCAAATATCCAAAAGGTGGCTTCGGCGCGACCCAAACATGAATCGGCACTTTTGGACGATAGCGCCACAGTTGTTGAGCGCACTCAGTTGCAGTTTGACTGATGGCATGAAACACCCCAAACACTAAATCAAAATGATAGTCTGGAATGTCTACACCAGTTCCCAGACTGGGGGAAGTCAAAAGTATATCTATATTTTTGACGGCATTAGTGATGTCTTTAATAAAGGCCACATTCTCGTCACTGCCAGAGTTATCTGAATGCACAGACCAAATCCGTAATTTTGCCAAACGCTTACTATTGTTAGTAGTAGATGGAGAATCAGTGGTGGAGTCAATCTCGTCGGCATCAGGAGATAACTCAATGTGTAGCAAAAATGATTTTTCCAATTTCTTGATGAAACGCTTACTGTCGCTGACCACCATAACTTTCTGGCCAATCATGATTGCCGCCGAAATTTGAGCAACCAAAGCACTTGAATCCTGACCTTCATACCAATAGATGGTGCGATCTCCGTTGTTGAACTCATTCTTAATAATGTACGGCTGCTCGTTCTCTGGTCGCATGGCTTTGAAAAACTCAATAGTCGTATCATCCATGTGTGCATCGGCAATCACTACCAGGGGGGCGTTGTAGACAATATACTGTAGTGTTTCCAGGATTAAGGCGCGATGTTCTTTACAGGTTTTGCTCAGTAATAGGTGAGTCAGGTATTGGCAAGCTTCATCAATGAAGATGCAGCCATAAGTTAGGGCCTGGGTATTTAACTTATATAAACTGTCGATGGTAATGCTCAGTGCCGTTGCCTGGGCCATGCCTGCATAACCAAGGTCAGAATACATCAAGGTTTTCAGGCGTTCGGCTAAATTCTTGAGCAAATTCACCCGATGCCCGTTGTTGAGAAATCTTTGATCTGGGTGAGCATCACGCCACCAACGCATTAACTCGGTTTTGCCAGTACCCATGTCAGAAATCAGTACCACTAACCCAGTTTTTGGGAAGACAATATAGTTCTGGTGTTGAGTAGGGCGGGAAAAGTTAAGTTTGTACCTAACTTTTTCCTGATAGCCGGGAGGGATTTCAACAGGTGGTTCTGGCGGCTCCAGAAAATTCAAAGGTTTAAGCGGTGGTTCTTGTCGTAATATACATGGTGCTTCTTGTGTTGGGAGTGCTGGTATTTCATCCTCAACCCTAACTGCATCGGTGAGATATTTTGTATCAACAATGGCATCGGGTTTATACTTTCTCAGCCCCCGGTGCTTGAGTAGAAACAAACTCTGGTAATCTTTCAATGAGCGAGCATCATCAACAATTGCCGTCAGCAATGCGTTAGCATCCTCACCTCTAGCAACTACAAAATCATCAACGCCTTTTTGGGGCCCTGGCAGTAGTGCCACCTCACAAGTACAGCCAACCCCCTCAATCGCAATGCCAGTGCGAACTGTGGCTTGATACACCGACCATCGGGTTTTTAGCTTCGTCTCGTAGTCAAACAGAATAATGAATTTCCGCCCCTTTTGTGCCAGTGGTAGTAGATCCGGATGCAGCCTTTCATCGAAATCCTTTTTCCCCACTCGTCCGTTCCAAATACCAGGGAGTGCTAGAGCTACAAACCCCAGACTGAGTAAGCAAGCCGCCTTCTTCTCGCCTTCGCATAATATTATTGGGATCTCTGGATGCCGCTGTACCCATTCCCAAAATACCAGTGGAGTAAGCCTATTTTGTAACCTCAGTGCCAGGGGTGAGTGATATCGCTTAATGTTATACCGTAGTGCCACCAAATCCCAAATACAATCGGCCACATCAAAGTAGGTAACACGGTTAGGGGTTTTGGGGGGTGACTCGTACTTAACTGGCTTACCCTTTTCCCAATCCATGCGCGGGTTGTTGGGCTTTATCCGTCCCCATTCCATTGGCAACCAATGGTTGTACGGGTCAAGCGAACCAATTCTAGTCGCTCCAGCTTGGAGATGCTCGTATAGTTTTAAGTATCCATCTGTGACTCGACCTGCATTTTTCCGAGGAATTTTGTCACTGATAAATAGGTAGTCGTAAACTGCATCTCCTTCGATGTGGAAGAAGTTGCGCTCAATTAGGGCAGGGTGGATGGCACTACCAACTGCTAACTCATGGTAAGAAGCTGCTATTAGGTTGTTAGGGTAGACAACTGCTTCAGGCGGGGATACAGAGTTATTTTTCATAACTCTGTATCCCCAGTTAAACCAAAATACACCTCACCTAGCCCCGTTGGGGCGGGGTGTGGGGTGTAGGGTGTAGGGTGTAGGGCAAGAAATAGCCCCAACAACCAATGGGCCGGAAGCCCCGCCTTTTCAGGGCGCTTGCGTTGTAAGGGGTCACAATCCTCTGTCCTAGCCGTCCCTACACCCCACACCCGTTGCGCCACACCCTGTTCAACACACGCTCTTGATGCAGCTGCCCCTCTGGTAAAGGCTATTATTTCTCCAGTCTCTACAATCACGATGCCCGTTAAAAGAAAATCGGGCGACATAACTATCGCTAGCTTTATACTCGGTTCTAGTTTCTGCACTAGTGAAAGCAACTCTTGTTTTGCTCCCAAAAGCAACCCGTAATCTGACCAGCACTCGCTTGTGATGACAATTCCTTCTCCCGTCATCACTCTCAGGTTTTCTAGCCAAACTCCCACTGGCTGTTTCTCAATTCTTGCCGTTTCAATTTTGTCAGATAGCCACTCCCAAAGTTTTGGACATGTGGGAGTTATCTGCGTTATGCATTCATTTTTCACGATTTTTCCTCTGATTGTTGGTTTCCAGCATCAGAGGGGGTTGAATCAGCCACAAGCTATCAGTTCACAGCTATCAAGGATTTTCCTTACTGATAACTGATGACTGATAAGCGATCGCGTTAAGATGCGCTGCTAAACTTTGTATTTTGCAAACAAACTTTGGCAAGAATTAAATTTTTTGCCAAGACACAAAAATACCACGGCAGAATTAATCTATTTTCTGTCGCACCCAAGTATAATGGGCATAGTACAGCAGCGTGGACTAAATCTCCTCTTACCAGTCAGTGGAATCAAGTCGCCAAACTTTAAAGACCACTTTCTCGGTTGTCTAGAGATGAACCCCGCTCTGAAATTATTCAATTGTCTTGACACTGGACAAAGCGTCACTCCTTAGTGCGTTTTGTCCTTTAAATTTTTGACCTGTGTATAAATACCTCCATTTTTGACTCAACGCAACCATAAGCTCGATCTTACTTGACTTGTGGTCTTCTAGCATCTTACGAGATTCTGATTTTTTGCTTGAAACTCCTTCATAATTGTGAACTTTTGTTGTGACTTACCTTGTTGGACAAGGATTTTTTCTCAAGGTGCACCTACCGCAGAGACTGTCTCTACTTTGGGTTTGCGCTCGAAAACTTGTATATTGGGTTCATCCAACACGAACCCACGATCGCTTTGCTGACCGAGCTTACCAGCAATTGCTGCTACCCACTGTGGGTAATTGCTGGCAGCATCAGTCAGTTTCTTCCAAATTTTGGGTTTGACTGTGATGCTTATGATGCGACCACCACAGTCAATCTCGAACTGTTGCCAACCGTTTTCTACAGTTACCGCTTGGGGCAGTTCGTCAATTTTGATTGTTACTTCTAGTTTTCCTGCAATCATAAATACCTCTGTTTAAGATGCGAACGGTAATTTTGAATTATCAGAAGTGTGCACCAAACCTTGCGGATCTGTCTTAATGTATTTTTTTATAATTGGTTGGAGAGTAAAACTGATTTCTTTAGTAACTGGGTCTTTAATACTTTCAATTAACGACTGCCTTTCAAGTTTCTCTAACGCTTTGATTAACTCTAAAGTTGATACACCTTCTTGACTTTTCTCTTTTATCCCAGACAAGAGTTTAGTAAAACTAATAAATTGTTGATTTCCGACTATTCTTTCTGCTATATAAATCAAGATTTGTCGCTGAGTACTGCTCAATGATTCTCCAAACAACTGATTAAGCATTACTTCAAAATTACTGCTAACAAGCGTAGTTGGATTTTCAAAAAATAATTTTGCGTTACCAGCAAAGAAGTGATTAATTCGATTAGCTACTGCTTGAAGCTCTGAAGGATTTCCACGATACGTTTGAATTAATTGGTTACACTTTTCTTTATCTGATAATCCTTTACTAGATAAAAGTTGGATTGCGGCATCTATGTCTAAGCCTTGGATTTTCAATATATGAAGAGGTAGTTTTGCCGTTATGATATTATCAAGTTCATCAGGCCAAGCTCGACCAGTCAGGAGTATGCAGCCTTTATGTTCTTCTTCTATCAAGCGGTGAAAAAATACTCCATACTCCAGTCTTTGCTGAAAGTTGCTTTTCTGAAATAAAAAATCAAAACCATCTAATACTAGCAGGCAACGGCGTGATTGTAAGCCTTTAATCAATACTGAAATCAATGCTTGGGTATATTCAGGCAAACTTAAATCAGGATCGCAAGATTGAGTTAGTTCTATGAGTTCGGCTACTAAATCTTGAAGTAATGGTACATGGGTAATTGTTTTCCAGATTAAAGTATCAAATGTTGGTTGTTTTCTTCCACTAACTTCTTCTAACAACTTTGCAACCAATGCACTTTTACCAATGCCTGCAATTCCTATCAATGATATACAACGCTGATTACTTATCAATTCTTTTAATAAGCTTAGTTCCTGTGTTCGCCCATAAAAGCGAGATATATCCGGCAGTTTACCCCTAATGGTT
Organism: Nostoc sp. CCY 9925; assembly: GCF_963920935.1. Taxonomy (NCBI): domain Bacteria; kingdom Bacillati; phylum Cyanobacteriota; class Cyanophyceae; order Nostocales; family Nostocaceae; genus Nostoc; species Nostoc sp. CCY 9925. The sequence continues at coordinate 9,645 of NZ_CAWUDO010000074.1, forward strand.
AGTGTCAAATTGTTGACATTAAGCCTTTGCTTTTCGTCTGAAACAGATTGAATATGGTACTTTTTGTTAACTTGCTCTAAAAAATACCACAGCTTCTTTTTCCCTACTCGTTCGCCATCCCCTATGGTTTCTGAAAGTATGTCCCATAAGCGAGGTGCTACTGTGCGCTGTATGTAATTTAAGCTGTAAGTCGAGTGACTTGCTATATCCTCGTACTCTTGATCGTTCAATGCCCCTTTTATAACGAGCATTTCAATTTCAGATAAATATTTGCCTCTCTTAGCAAATACTAAGTCATTTACTACGACCAGAGCTAGCCTAAAAGACTCTGTTATTGAAAATACTTCTTGAAATAATTGACCAGATGAAAGTTCCTGCTCTCTAAAACAGGCAGAGGAAGAAAGAGAAGATTGAAGTTCCGGTTCAGCAGTAAAATCCATAGCTATGCCAGTACCTCTGATACGGTAAAAAATGTTCGTTAAGAGGCTCTCCACAAACGAGGCTTAGTTTTTAAAGTATGTTACATTGCAATCGATCATACCTGATTTTACTATTTATGGTTAATTTTTTCAAAAAAGTACTAAGTTGACTTTAGTGTAGTTTTGATCGAATTTAGGGCATCTACGGAAAGATAAGGCTTACGAAGTCATAGTAACTTACTTTTCATTCAGGGTAGTAAAAGTATTATGATGACATTGGTCTAAAGCTGGTTGTCCCCGTAGTCGCTGCAATTTGGGTGGATAAGAAAGCACTCATGTCTGGCGCTCGCTCGCTCTAGAAAAAAGTCACAATTGTAGGCATATTGGGCACAAACCCGAAATAAATCGATTCTTCGTATTAAAACGAATAACCGACGGGAGCCCACTCAAAACTACCAAGGCTGGGGATTTATTTTTATGGATGTCCCTTGGTGCAGCCGCGCCCTTTGGGCAAAGCTAGGGTGGGAGATTTTTAAATTGAATCTGTGCTTCTAAAAAAATTTTTTACAAACCCCAAAAATCCGGGCAATGTAAAGGAAGAGTAATTAGCGTAAATTGTGATGGGTACTTGTATCTGTATTCAGACAGTAAAACACAAACACTGTTTGTCAACTGTCTAATGCATAAATTTATACTTGGCAAGTATGTCGTTTTATTGTATAAACCCGCTTTGTGAGCAACGTCAAAATCCTGACAATACTCAAACATGTCTGTCTTGTGGTACTCCACTGCTGATCAATAACCGTATTCGACTGCTCAAACCATTGAGAGAGCTTACTTATGACCCGCAGAGCTACTTTGAGGTTTTTGAAGTAGATGACGCTGGTATCAAATGGCATCCGGTTTGTAAGCGAAGAGTTATGAAAGTTCTTAAATGGAATTCCAGTCGGCTTCGTGAGTTAATTGAGCGGGAATTTCGTGCTTTACGATTAATCCAACATCCAAATATTCCTCAGTGTGATGTTGAGGACTTTTTCAGTTTTGCACCTAATAATAGTCCTCTAGAACTACGTTGCTTAGTGATGGATAAAATTGAAGGCCAAAACTTAGAAGAATGGATAAAGGAGAATGAAGCTATTTCGCAAGCTCAAGCATTAGAATGGCTACGTCAATTAGTTGAAATACTTGATGTAGTACACCATAGTGAATTTTTTCATAGAGATATTAAACCTGCTAATATAATTCTTCAGCCAAATGGGCAGTTGGCATTAATTGATTTTGGAACTGTGCGACGAATGAGTGACACTTATTTAACAAAAGTTAGTGCAAGTGGAGGAACTAATACAAGAGTAGGAAAATACGAAATTACAACTGTCGTCTCCTTTTATTACACACCACTAGAACAAATTCATGGTAAGGCAGTACCTCAGTCAGACTTTTACGCTTTAGGGCGGACTTTTGTACGTCTAGTTACTGGTATTTCATTGGTAGATTTACCAACAGATCGCAAAACAGGAAATTTACTATGGAGAAATAAAGCAAAGCAGATTGACAAGCCTTTTGCTGATTTTCTCGATGAATTAATGGCTTCCGTGCCTGGGCAACGTCCAACAACTACTGAAGTTATCCTACAAAGATTAAAAATATTACCTCAGCAAAATAAAATTTATAGAGTAACGAGGTCTAAAACGTTCAGAGCCAGTGCAGTAATTGGGTTTATGATTTTGACAGTCTTTGTAACTTTCAAAGTATTATTACCACTAAGAGCTAAATATTTAGTGTCTCAAGGCGAGAAGGCTGAAGCAGCAAATAATTTTCAGACTGCAAAAGAGTTTTTTGATTCAGCGATAAAAATTAATCCTCAAGCCAAGTACGCTATTTCCAAATTTTATTTTGAAAAAGGGCTTCGCAGTATTAATAGCCTGGAATTAGCTAAAAGATACTATGAATTAGCAATTAAATATAATGATACAAATATAGAACCATATAATAATTTAGGTATTGTATGTAAACAATTACAAGATGATAAATGTGTCATTGATAGTTATGAAAAAGCTTTTCAGCTAACCTATAATAATTGGAAAGGGCATTATGGGTTGGGGACTTACTACGATGAACAAATGAAATATGATTTAGCAGAGCAACAATACCAGTTAGCCATAAAAATTAATAATCAAGCGATAATTGCTATTAATAACTTATCTAGAGTAAAAATTCTACAAGGTGATTATGATACGGCAATTTCTCTTGCCCAAGAGGGGTTACAAAAAACTACAAATCCTAGATGGCAAGCAGCTTTGTACAAAAATTTGGGTTGGGCAAAATTTGAGCAGAAGAAATATAGCGAGGCCGAACAATATTTAGAGAAAGCAAAAAAATTAGATATTCAAAGAACGGCTACCCACTGTTTGCTGGCACAAGTGCAGGGAATTTTAGGTGATTTTGATAATTCCTGGCTTTCTTGGGAAGCCTGCTTACTAACTGAATCTAGAGAACCAGAGGTTTTCAGCTGGCGAGCCGAAATAATAGAAAAGATTAGACAGAAGGCTCCTAATTTAATTCAAGATTAAGCTTATTGTAGTTAATAGTGTCTTAACAGTAACAAATTATTATCAAATTTCAAATACCTTGTTAAACACCTTCTTTTATATCTCCAATTTCTGTATGCTATTAAGTTACATATAGCTAGATAAATACTTTTAATGCTAAGTACGCACAGACAAAAGAAGAAAATTGAGAGAAAAGTCAGTATCTCCAAAATTCTAGTAGTTCCATCTATGATATTTTTTCTAGGTTGGAGTAATGCGTGGGGTCAGGCAAAGCCAGAAGTAAAACGTAGGTGTAACGTTATTGGTCGAGTGACTAGTGTGGGCGATCTTCGTTGGCGAGTGAATAACTTGTTGTGTTCTGGAGATCGTATTACTCCAATGAAGGGACGAACAGTTAATACTTTATGCTACTTGAACGGAGAATTTCTAGATTTTAAACAAAGTAGGATTTTCGATGCTAAAGATAAATGTAGCCTCCCGCGCAATAGAGTAAGATTATGTACTGGATTGAACCCAAGTGGATGTGACAGTATTAAGGGCCCAACAAATGTACCAATGCTAATTAGTCCCTATGGCAGTTCAATGTTGAGTACTAGACCTGTAATTTCTTGGTACGCCGTTTCTAAGGCTACAAGTTACACAGTTATTGTTAGTGGTTACGAATTTTACTGGGAAACAACGGTGGATAAAACTGTTACCACACTGCCCTACCCAAAACAACAAAACCAATTGCAGTTTGGCAATACCTACAAATTTACTGTGCTTGCAAACCTCGGTGATACTCCTATTAGTTCTTCTGAAACGTTGGTAGTTAGTGTTTTGCCTCAAGAAGAGCAAAATTCCATTTTACAAAAGGTGAAGCAAGTCAATGAATTAGCCCTATCTCCAGATGAAGCTGCTATTTCGGATCTAGATGCTATATATATGTCTAGACATCTTTTGAATGAAACGATTGAGACATTGAAAGCAAGAGTAAGAGCAGGAAGTCAAAACCCCACTATCTACCGATTATTAGCAGATCGGTATTTAGAAGCATGGTTACCAAGGGAGGCACTTCGTGAATATACAAAAGCAGCACAACTGGCAAAAAGTACTAATAATTTAGATGAATTAGCTCGCATACAAGAAGGTTTAAAAATAGTAGAAAATTACAACCAACCGCCAACTAGCACGAACCCAGCCCAAAAATAAGGGTCAGTGTATTGAGGATTAGCTGATAAACTCAATTGTGCCTGACGTAGTGCCTCTGCTTTACTTAAACCATTTTTCAACTGCTCGTAGAATTCTTGCATGAGAATAGCCGTAGAGCCTTCATCTACCAACCATAAGCTAGCGATTACGCTCTCTGCGCCAGCTTGTGCTGCCACTCCAGCGATTCCTAAGGTTGAGCGCTTATTGCCCTTAGCTGTTTGGCAAGCACTTAGAACTAATAATTCGATTGCATTTTTATTAGACTGAAATCTACCTTTGAGCAAGCTATCGAACTCTAATATGTTAATGGCTTTGTCATAAGCTAAAAATACAGTCTTATCAGAGTTTGAGCTAAATTGTCCATGAGTGCTAATATGAACAATTGGAAAATCATTTTTACTTAATTCTTTTTGAAACTGTAGACTAGTAAATTTTTCGTTTAGCAGTACAGTTGAAGAATTTGTTTCTTTCTTGATATCAGCTACTTCTACTGCTACTTTTGGCAGCGCTCTCAAACCTTTTGGAGCATTTTTATCATTGAAACTAGGACTTTCTTTGCTGAGTCCTGCAATTAAAGCTATTAATTGCTTTTTAGATGAGGATTTAGGTGTTTGAACTTTAGAACCTAAAGTTTCTGTAATATTGTATTGATTGACTAAATAGTTATTTCCATCGTGTAGTAATGCCATTGGTAAACTTTGGAAAGAAGTATCCAAAGCAAACACTAGTGTTCCTGATGAGGATAAATGTGTTTTAATGGGTGCAATCAGTAAGTTATAAAGTTTTTGAGAATGTGTAAGAATATCAAATTCGCTCCTAGATGAAAATCTAGGAGACTGCAAAATACTTAGCAGATTATTGATAGGGTTTTTAATTAATTTAGCGTCTACAGAGTTATGATGAAGAGAACGGTCAGGAGATTGTACAATTACTTCTATAGTGTTGCCTAAATCAATAATATGAATGATTGTGGCAGTGCTGGGTAACTTCTTAAAGCTACTCAACGCTACAAGGTCAAGCTTACCGCACCCAAGAAAATTTTCCAATTCTGCTATTTGTAATTGTTCGTTCATCTGAATTACTAACTCTAGATCCGGTTTAGAAAATGAGAGCAGTAATCGCATATATTCACGATAAACAGGTTCTACTTTCTCATAAAATGAAAACTGTAAATCTGCATTACTTGCTAATAGATTATCGCGAACTTGTTTCAGGTTATTAATTGCAGCACTATAAGCTTCAAGAGCTTTATCAAATTTTCCTTGTTTGTAGTATTCTAAACCCAATTCGTGCTGCCATTCATAAGCGATATCAAATGCCTGAATTGATTGAGCCAAAGCCATCGCTTGTTCGAGATAATGGAGCGATCTCTCGTGTTGTTTTTCTAATTTGCCCAGTGTGCCGAAAGCATTCGACATTAGTCGCTCGTCGTTGGTACTTTTTGCCGTTTGCAAAGCTGATTCTGCATATTGTATGGCTACTGAACGTAATCCTTCGTCTGGAATTTGATTGAGACTATTGGCAAAGTTTAGCTTGGTATAAATAGATTGGCTAGCAGGCAATTCAGAGAATGCAGAAGTATTTTTCAGTATATTATCTACTGAAGGTTGAATTTGTTGACTGATTTGAGTTTGAATTGCAGCTAACTGTGTACTGCCTGAATTTGATTCTGCTGTTAACCACTTTTGAAAGTCTAACAGTAAGCTCAAGCGTTGTAGTTGCGCTTGTAATCTGATTGCCATTGGTGCGGTTGAGCTATTAATCAATGACTGGTAATCATTGAGCAATTTGAGTGCTTGTTTTTGAATAAAATTAAAAGTTTCTTTTTGAAAAACTGGTTCTTCTATCCAACTATATTTATCCCGTGCCTGTTGATAAAGAGATTTTCCAGTATTATTGAGCGATAGCAAAATTGCACTAGTATCAAAATTATGCGATTGTTGAGCAATTGATAACGTTTTTCTTAAAACTAATTCTGATTGAGATAATTTACCTAACTGGCGCAATACATTGCCTAAGTTTTGTAATCCTAGTAGGTGTACGGGTATGGGGTTCAACTTGTTAATTTCTGCATCAAGTAGTCTTTTCGTAGAATTAGCAGGCTCAAGAAGCGAGGTGGCACAGATTTCAGTATTGAATCTCAAAGCTTTGACAACTATCTTACAAGCTCGAAGATGTAAACCCATAGCTTGTAGAGCTACGTTCTGATTGATTAAGGTTCCTGTGATTCCCTCTGTATCTTTAAGATGTTCATAAAGTTTTGTAGCTTGCTGCCAAGTCTCAAAAGCTTCTGCTGTTTGACCGAGATCCAGTTGCCTTTGACCCTTGTGGTTGAGTACTTCAGCTCGGCGCTGTTGGGCTTGTTTATTTACTTGCTCAGCTAGAATCATACATGGCTGGCTTATGGCTATTGTTAACGCTAGAATGCCTAGTAAGAGGTATTTGAAAAAATATCGAAAATGAATCATTGCTATTGCTAGTAAAACTTTAAGAACAAGAGCCGTAGATTAATTGCGATCGCCCTTACGTATATGCCGTGTCGATCTCAATTCTTCCTGATTTCTGTAACAGATGATACTTTTGCTGTAGAGGGTTGCTCCTGACATTTAGAAGCAGACACTTGGGCGTAGGGGTTTGGTGGATTGGCTTGTGGGGTCAAGACTACATCTCCATTAGCATTCAATATCCAACCTTGGGCTTCTACAATTTCTATGGGTTTTTTAGTTGTTAATGGCTTTGATTGTTCAGAATTATCAATAGATCCAAGCCCAACAGAATTTCTCTGCCAAGTAGAACTGTTGTCTAGCTGGTTGTCAGAACTAGCTGCTAGCCCCCCAGTACCGCTATTGACAAATGTACTCGCTACTCTACCAGAACGACCCTGACATACTGATGCAATCTCTGGTGTTTTTGCGAGATCCTGTGGTTGTACTTTGGTAAGGCTGGGATTTCTGTTTTGGAAGTTGACCTGTACTGTGCCGTCAATTCCTCGTTGAGAACTAGCTGCAATCTGCGTATTGGGGGAAATAAATAGTCCCTTGGTATTGATACGTATGTTACCCCCACGCCCACGGAATGCGTTCGCTGTGACGGCACTGTTGTTCGAGGCACTCAGGATGTCTGTGTCGATGCGGATGTTGCCGCCATTGCCAAAAGTGCCTTGTGTACCAGCAGTTGCAGAAATATTGGCAGAGCGTAGCTGAATGATTTTCGAGGTTATACCGATGTCGCCACCCTCGCCAATCGCAGTGGTTGCAGTAATGCCGCCAGCGCTAGTGATGCTGATTCTGTCGGCGTTGATTTGAAGCGTGCCGGCGTTACCGGGGCCTTCGTTTTTGACGGTAACTTGGGCGCCGTCTGTAATATTCAAATACGGAGTATCAAGCGTTATGCTTCCTGCCTTCCCGGTGGGGGTTGGTGGTACTTCATAAGCTATTTGTAGAGTTTCATTCACAATTGGTGCTGATGATGCAACAGTACTAAAACTCAATGAATCTGAAGATGTCCCTAAAACTTTTATTGAATTAACAGTTTTAATAGTAATATTTCCGGCATCACCTGAAGATAATGTGCTTGTAGTTACGCTTGCCCCATCAAGGACAAACAAGTTAAAGGAATTAATAGTTAAATCTCCAGCATAACCACTTCCGTAGGTAGCAGAATTAATTGCTGAATTAGTTTTAAAAGAGGACAACTGGCCTATTAATTTTATATTCCCATTCGCATTTAATGATACGTTGCCACTATTGCCGCTAGCAAAAGTAATGGAACCGATATTACTCCCATTTTGTAGAAGTATATTTTCGGCTGTTATATCTAGTTTTCCAGCATTTCCAGAAGAGAGAGCAGCAGTAGCTATTACTCCATAATTTTGAATTAAATTACCTATTTTTCCAGTTATATTTCCACCAGAGCCAGAACTATAAGTGAAAGTATTAATACCAGCAGAGCCGTTAAAACTAGAATCTGGTTCTCCAGTCCCAATAAGTTCTAATAAATCAGTGTTGATAATGATATTTCCGCTTGAACTATTACTAAAAGTAGCGGTAGCTATTTGCGATTGCTCAAAGTAAGTTTTGTGGGAATTAATAATAATATTTGCACCGGAATTTTTCCCAAAATTCACAGAAAAAATTCCAGTAGCATCCTGTTCTGGTTGAAAGTTTTTTAGGATAAAATACTCAGATGCATTAATAAAAATATTACCATTTTGACGTGAACCATAGTCTTGATTAAGTAACACAGAACCATCTAATATTCTCACTTCGCGTCCTTGAAGGTTTATAGTATTTTTTCCTACTCCTTGATTATTACCAGCATAAATTAAAGCACTGTCTGATAATTGGATATCTTGAAAAGCTGAATTTTTATCATAAATAAAAGACAACAGATTATTTTCAAATTTAATATTGACTTCTCCAGAATTAATACTTCCTAATTCAATTTTTCCATTATTGCTGCTAATAATTCCTCCTTCTAAAAAAACATTTCCTCCTATTAAAGCCAGAGTATGGTCAGCTTTCACTTGTAAGGCATTAGAAAATATCTCGTAGTTAAGGGGAGAGTAATAATCATTTGTTTTTAGAGTATGTCCTGTATTTCTAACAGTAATTGTTCCCTGATTTTTATTAAATTGTAGTCCCACAGGTACACTAATAGTTAATAGTGGTTGAATTTGACTACTTTTAGCAATAAACTGAAATCCGTCAGCAAATCTAATGGTGTTTGCTGTACTACCTACAAATGAGCCACCAATATCTAAGCGTGCATTTTGCCCAAATACAATTCCATTTGGATTTATCAAAAACAAGTTGGCTGTACCATTAACACGGATTAGTCCATTAATATCAGAAACTGATGTTCCAGTAACTCGACTAATAATGTTTTGAGTATCTAAAGGATTATTGAAATAGGCAGTAATATCTATGGGAACAGAAAAATTCTCAAAACTATGGAATAAATTGTCTCCTACTTTAGTGCCTCCTTCAATAACTATAGTGTTGTCATCTAGCCTTGTAGTGCTATTCTCTAATAAAGTTTTATCTGGAATTATTTCAGCGTTTGACAAACAGATACTTGAATAATAAAAACAAGTTGAAATCGTAAATGTTTTGAGGAAAAAATAACTTTGTTCTTTCATTTTAATATCGAGATTTTGCTCCCAAATAACCTGAAATCAAATGAAACATATGTAATAAGTGCTTCTCACATTATGATTCTTGTAAGTATAAGCAACGTAGTTCAAATTTTCAGTATTGATAATACTGGTTTATCTTTATATTCTGCTAGGTAAAAATATCGACATTGTAAAATGTTCCTATAGCTCAAATACAACTATAGGGTTAAGAAAAATTTATTTCTATTTTGTACTTAAAGCAGATTAGTTCCTAAATCTAGTATTGGATCTCCTAATGGGCGCTTATTAGCGGCAAACTCTAACAAAATACCGTTAGGATCGAAGAAATAGAATGAAGAAATGAAATCTGCATTTGATATTGGAGTAGCTTGTATACCTTTAGCTATTAAATTTTCTCTATATTGTTCTAACTTTTCTAGTGGTACATTAAATGCTACATGGTTCATAGAAGCGTGCGCTGTAGCAATATTTCCCGTTAAGTGAGCATCTGGACTCATAGACGCAATACCCGGAGCTGCTTTAGGCGCATTCGGAAACCAGAAAAAAGCTAAAGTTCCACCATTGCCAATATCAAAGAAGAAATGCTGTCCACCATTTGGCATTTCCATGACTTTGAGCAAAGAAAGCCCCAGAGTATTACTGTAAAAATCTACAGTAGTTGCTACATCTTTACAGACCAATGCAAGATGGTTAATGTTTTGTAATTGAAATTCTTTCATTGCTTAATCACTTAATAATTTGATATTTGACTATTAGGGTGTAACTGGGGTTGAGACGAAAGAAAACAAAAAGCCAAAATAGCTCAAGTTTTGAAACGATTAATTCGATAACGAAGTCTTGGGATGAGAGGAACAAATCTTCTAAAGAGCATAAACTAGATAAATCTATAAAGTTGGTTTATAAGCGATAAAAACTACTGGATTTTGCGCCCTTCACGAAATTCTCTGTCCAAACAAAAATACATTGTAGAGTTTGATAACAGAAGTTTCTAGAAAAGTTCTTGATTTTGACCCGGAAGTTAACGATTTGGTCATGCAAAATATACCTGATTGATGTCCTGATTTTGCTGTCATCTCTCCTAAGACGGGTTTTGAGTTAACGAGCACTTAAACTGCGATCGCCCTGGCCCACACCCAACACCAACCGCCTCTCACAGGACATCCCACAGCAGCACACACCAGTATCGAAAGTATTTCCTGACATTTTTGGGAGAAAAAACTGCTGTGAGAGTTACTGGATAAGGATAACTTGTTACAAATTTTTCAATCCTCAGTAAAATACTCAAACAAATTAGTAGCCTACTTTAGCTGATTACTGAAACAGATGTGTGATATGTGCGCTAATTATTGCAACTATCTAGAGATAGATTATTAATTAGAAAAACCATCAACTCGCAAATCACGCCAGATATCAGAAACCTGCCAGCCAGTGTTACCAACGGATTGTAGAACTGGATAACTTTGCGCCGAGGATTGGTAAGTGGGATATTCTGTGGCTAGATGAGCGATTTCTTCTGGTGGCTGTTGCTGTTCGACTCTTTCGGCAGTGGCGGTGGTATCAACCGCAGGCAATTCTTCGGGTAACGGTTGTGAAACGACAGACTTTTTGAGAGCGCGGAACTCAGGCTTTTTGATGATAGGTTTCATAATTATCTGGGTGGTGAAAGCTCGATCTTAAAAAGATAGATGCAGTTAAAGTTACATAAATGCCTCATTTATGGTCAGTGATTAGACAGCCCAAGGCAAGTAGTGATAACAAGGCAAGAGAGTTCGGTTGAAGAAGCCTTGCAATTGACGACCACTGCAAAGATATAAGAAGCTAATGAAAACCCCAACCTGTAAACAAAGGCTGGGGACTTCTAATAAACCTAACCCCATGATGCCACGAGCAAATAACAAAAAGATCGCCTTCAGACCGGAGGTGGCTCTATGACCCGCTCCCCCTCTCGTAAAAAGACCACCTCCGCAACTTCCTCAAAACCAAAGTCAGCACTTAAGCCTGCAAAAGAAGAACAGGACAACCCAGGCTCAGTCACGGTTGAAGTGGCAGCGGTTGAAGTACCAGAACTTACCGAGGATGAACAGCGCGACCGCTTGCATTTAGAGCGAAAAGTCGAGCAGGCTTTTGTTGAAGCGGGTAAGGCGTTGATGGAGTTACGCGATCGCCGCCTTTACCGTTCGACGCATAGAACCTTTGAGGAGTATTGCCGCGATCGCTTTGGTTATAGCCGTGATGCTGCCTACCTGAAGATATCTGCTACTACTGTATATGAGAATATTCAGAAATATTTGCCGACCATTGGTCGGCAAATTCCTCTACCAAGTAGTGAGCGTCAATTGCGTTCCGTTGCCAAAGCAGAGCTAGAACCCACTGAACAAGCGACGGTTTGGCAACAAGCAGTGAAAGAAGCAGGTGGGAAAATTCCATCTGGTCGCATAGTTAAAGACGTTGTAGATAGAATTCGAGAACAAACCAAAATCCCGAACCCTTACCGAGAGGGAGAAATCTGTGTTCTCTTACCCAAAGACAACCCAGATTTGCGGGGCAAGGGCGGTTGCTGGGGCGTGATTACTCAGGTTGGGGATTACAGTTGCACAATCCAAACCTGGGATGAAGACTATACCGTAAAGATAGAACACCTAAAATCCTTGGAACTGCTGGATGATGATTGTAAATTCATGCAACAGCTATGCCTTCGATTGCGGCGGTTACATCAAGTGGCAGACCATGACGTGTCTGTAGATTGGCTATTGCAGGGGTTGGGAAAACAGGCGAAGCCGTATCTGTCAGCGTTACAGGCGAGGCTGTTGGCGGCAATGGAACGGGAGTATGGGCTGGATGGGAAGCAGAAGCGGTGATAGTGCAGCAAGTATTCATAACCGACAGGATTCCACAACGGCTGATGCACAATGCAAATGTCATACCATTTGCCATGTCATTTCCTGCCCCGCCCCCAAAGGTACAAGCCCAGATTCCATAAATGGAACTTCATCAGGAACGCGCCAAGTCGTTTTGGACAAGGTAATTCGCTCGGTATTACGCGGCAGTTGATAAAAATCTGGGCCATAAAAGCTAGCGAACGCCTCCAGTTTATCCAGGGCATTGACGCTTTCAAATGCCTCGGCATACAACTCAAGGGCGTGCAGAGCCGAAAAGCATCCCGCGCAGCCACAGGAACTTTCTTTGCTGGTGCGGGTATGGGGAGCGCTATCCGTACCTAGAAAAAATTTCGGATTTCCCGATGTTGCCGCTTGCAACAAAGCCTGACGATGCTCCTCCCGTTTCAAAATGGGCAGGCAATAAAAATGGGGGCGAAGGCCGCCTTTGAATAGGGCATTACGGTTAAACAACAAATGTTGTGGCGTAATTGTTGCCGCGATAGTGTTGGCAGACAGGACATACTGCACCGCATCGGAGGTGGTGATATGCTCCAGCACCACCCGCAGGTTGGGAAATCGTTGCTTAAAGGGAATTAAATGTCGCTCAATAAACACCTTCTCGCGATCGAACGTATCAACATCGTTATCGGTCACTTCCCCGTGGAGTAATAACGGCATGTCTACCTGCTGCATCGCTTCAAAGACGCGATCGCACTTAAGAATATCCGTCACACCGGAGTCTGAGTTGGTTGTTGCACCGGCTGGGTAGTACTTGACAGCTTTGATAAACTGGGATTCTTTTGCCCGGAGAATGTCGTCGGGGCTGGTGTTGTCGGTGAGGTAGAGCGTCATCAATGGCTCAAACTGTTGACCCTGTGGAATGGCGGCGAGGATGCGATCGCGATACGCTGCGGCATCTGCCACCGAGCGGATAGGGGGCTTCAAGTTCGGCATAACGATCGCGCGGGCAAACTGACGCACCGTGAAGGGCAGAACCGCTTTGAGTGCTGCACCGTCGCGCAGATGCAGATGCCAATCGTCAGGTCGGGTGATGGTAAGCTTTTGCATCCTTTCATTATAAAACGGCAACAAAGGCCTTCAAGGGGCGATCGTCCAGATTTGGTATGGGGGGGCGATCGCCATTGAACGCAGGCTCTCAAGACGTTGCACTCTCAGACCGAGATTCGACGTTTACCGAGAAGTTTCGGGAGCAATCCACGCTATCTTCAAACGCTATACTGACTTGGTGGAAGGGGTCGCTTTAGATGAAGGATATTTAGATGTGACGGAGAATAAACAGAATATAACCTACGCCTCTACAATCGCAAGACATATCAAAACTGCGATTTTCCAGGAAACTCAGTTGACGGCAACCGCAGGGGTGTCAATTAACAAGTTTCTTGCAAAAATGAAATGGCATCAGGACAGAACAAACCTAATGGACTAACTGTTATCTTACCGGAGGAAGCGATGTCTACGACAAGCCGCAAGCGTCTACGCCTTTGTAGAGCAGCTGCCGATTGAGAAGTTCCACGGGATTGGAGAGGTGACGGCGGCTAAAATGCACTCACTCGGCATTCATAGTGGTGCAGATTTGAAGCAGCGTTCGTCGGAGACGTTGCCGAAGGCATCGCTGACTGACCTAACACACCACTTTGGTAAAGCAGGTAATTATTACTACAAGATTGCCAGAGCAGAGGACGACCGCCCAGTTGAGGCGAATCGGGTTCGCAAGTCAATTGGTGCAGAAACCTCGTTTGCACAGGACTTAAGCGATGTCAGTCAGTGTGATTTGAATCATAAAATAAACTTTTAGCTCAAGATATGCTTCAAAAAGAGTTAACCATTTTATGCTTCAGAAATCGGCGTCAAAGTAGAAAAATCACATCTACCAAGTAATTGCAGCACTTGATGAGGGATTATCGTTGCGTCAGACAGCAACCACTTGCTAGTTAGGAAATGGTGGTTAGCCGATGAGTAATCAACTTGGCAAGTCTGGTAATTGATTATTAGCTATATATAAAATCTTCATTTCGTCACTTCATGCCCGTGAACCCCTCAATTGGATAGAGATCATCAAAGCCCGCTAAAAAATTACTAGCGTAAAGTAAATGGTAATCTTTTAGAGTGGGCGGATCTTTTATATGACCTTCCTCTTCTTCAACAAGGTATTGCTTACCGTAAAGCCGTTGATAAGCATGTATAGGAACTGGAGGCTCAAAGCCACTATCTAGTTCTTGGTAATAGTCTAATGAACAAGCTAAAGTAACTGATTGTTCCATCCGTAGATGGTCGGTAACTAACAAACCTCCGTCTGGGTGAGGCTGTAATGGTATTTTTATTGCTTCCCACCAACCGCTATACCAAAGCTCTTGTCGAATATGCCCAACCCATTCGTTGTACCTATGAATTGATTCGTCCTTGTCTGGATCGCCAGTGTAGCTATCATTGTATTGAGGGATTTCCACCAAAAAGCCCCACTTTGTACGCCATTCAATATCAAAGGATCTATCGCAATAAGGTAATGGCCACGGTTTAACTAATTGAAAGCATTGTTTCTTATCACAATCAAAAAATTCACAAATTAATCCTATTGGGCATTTACTCATGGTTCCTAAAATGTCATTTGTTGTACATTTTTAATGTTGCCAGTGCCATTACACCAATTGCATTTTTGAGGCGACTGATCGCCCAACCAGCGATAGACCTTTCCCTCCCCAGCACAAGCAGAACACTGATCTAAGATTGCATCTAACACGCCACACATATATTTTTGTGCAGCTTCTTGGGTGGGATAATCAGCATGAGATTTTAAGCTTGCGCCTTTCTCTTTGGGGTGTTTTGCTGTAGCGTACCAAAATTTTGTAATGTCATCTTGGTAGGTTTGAATACTTATACCACGGTGTTTCATTTTTATCATAAAGTTAACTAAAAAGTTGATTTAAGATATTGTTTATTTGCCCGGAAAAGCAATAAGAGCAACTGTGAGTAGCTTCATTATAGTTAGCCTCAAGGCAATTTTCCGCATTTTCTAATCTACCAACTGGGCCTTTGATTTCAATTATTGCTATTTGTTCACCTTCAGCTTCAATAATTGTTTTTACTCTTGATTCTGGTAGGTTTTCGGGAGAGAGCGAATCTATTGATAAGCCTGTATCTACAACAATATTTGATAAATGATAAATTGATTTACATCCATCATCGGTACAAAATACTAAACAATTATTCCTAACGTAAATCTCAGTAATTCTCATTGTATAAAATTCCTATTCGCCCTTTTTCCTATCTTATAACTTCAACCTTGATTCTCTTCAAATTTGCAAAATGCTCAGTTGTGCGTATGCCGCCCGCATACTCAACCAAGCAATAAGGGGCGTTTGCAATACTGTGTTCAATAATTATGCAGGGCTGCTTTGTTTTCTCGTTGAAATATTTAGTCATAATTCCTTTTTTGTCACATGAACGCTGAAATACTTATGCTGTGGTTGGGTAGATGCCAATCTTAGTAACTATTGTTTTTAATTTTACTTTTCTTTTTAGACATAATCTTCAAGTTGGGAAATACTGCTGTAAAATCGGGTAAAAAGAAGCAGCAATTGCCTCAAACTTATCACCATCTGGATAAGGACGAAGAATTTCCTCACCGTCTTCGTTCAACCATTTTTGTCGTATTGGAGTGTACTCAAGCGATAGAATTGCAGTTCTCCACCAGCCAGATAACGCTAAATATTCCCCAGACCAAAATAGCCGAAAATCAATCTTATTATTTCGATAAGCTTCACTAATAGGATTAGAGTGAGGACGATTTTTCGGATTAAAACTTTCGGTAAAGTAGCCTTGAAAATCAATTGTTATAAAACCTTTTTCAATTTCTGCTGTTAATTTAAAGCGAGAGTGTGGATAATGATCTGATGGGATTTTTGCGGCTGTTAATTCAAATTCTATAGGTAAAGTAGATAAATTCATTAATTAATAATTTCCTTTAATATTGATACGAACTTTATTGAAAAACTGATACCTTTGATAAAAACTGTTTACTACTGAATTTTTTGATGTTCACTGAAGTCCTACAGTATCTCGTTTAGGTTTGCGTTGCCCAACACGTTGGGAAGACTTTTTAGGCGTTTTAGGCGTTTCCTGTTGAGTTGCGGCTTCATCATCAATCGTCTTCTTTTCTACCGTGTGACTGGCGGTAATATTTGTTTCTAGTGGTGTTTCGCTAATTAAAGAATCAGCTGGTTTCGTCTTCTTGCGAGTTTGTTTTTTCTTGGGGGCTGGCTCGATAGGAATTTCATCTGGTGTTGTGGAAGCCGTTTCATCGGCCGTAGAACTAACGGGCTTTTTACGAGTCCGCTTTGTTGGGGATGGTGGTTTGTCAGATTTCGAGGGCGATGCAACCACATCTGCTGCGCCCTTTGATAAATCCACCGCAGTTTTTGGCACAGATGTAGAACCCATTCCCATCTGTAGCAAATGCCACAAATGTTCACGACGACTTTCCATGTAACTAAGTTTTTGTTCACCCTCAGTAGTATCCAGCGCCATGCGTTCACATTGGGCAAGAGAGAGCGTATGTTCATGGAATTGTTCTAAACTCAGAGTATCGTGTCCATCATGCAATGCCGCCGCCACAGCCCGGATGAGCCAGTCCTTGAGTACCCCAACACAACCAATGGAACGCTCATAAAAATAAAGCCAATGCTGCATTAGCTCTTTTACATCCACATTCATAGGTACTTGCATCAGAAGTGCCAATAATGCAGCTTGAAAATCTTGGCGGTCAAGTTCATTTTGATACAAATAACGCGGAAAATGGATATCCAGTCCCCGCCGGGATGCTTGACCACTTAAATTGCGGAAATTCAGCAGTTCATAAGTCCCAATCAGAATGTGTAGCACACCCGTAACATTGGTCATGGACTTAATCCAGTCCAACTGGTCTAAAAGCTTACCAGCACTTGCACCAGTCCCAATCTTCATTAAGTGCTGTGCTTCATCCAAAATCACTGCCCGTACTCCACGTTTGGTCATCGCTTCTTCTAATGCGTGGCGCAGTTCAGGCGAATCATTGAACTGGGCTGTTTTAGTCCGCCCACGTCCTTTCTTCTCCCAAGTTTGTTCCGCGTCAATATCTATCAGCATCCGCCGCTCATAGAATGGTTCTCCCAAAAGTTTCAGCGCAGTGCGGTAATAATCTGCCCGATTAAACACTCCACCATCCGGTGGTCGTGTTTCTAACAGTAATAATGGTATTGGGGGCTGAGAGCCGTTACGATAGCTCAATGAATTGGAAACACCGGGTAACTGTAACTGTTCGGGTAAATTCTTATTTAACCGTTTAGCAATCTGGCGAATCATCGTTGTTTTACCCACACCACTTGGCCCATACACCAACACATGAGCAAATCCGGCGGGTTCTCGAATCGCACGCATCAAGAGCATATCTACCCGTGCTAACTGGGGATGTAAAACTGCATACTCCTTAAACTGAGTGAGTTTCGACTGCATTTCGCCGCTTTGATTAAGGCTCTCCAAATTGTCCATTAACGGTATTCCCCTAGTATCGGCAGTCGTGTGAGATCCAACAGTTCAACGTTGTTTTGCAGTGCTGGCAATTGTTCGTCATCTTGACTGTGTGCTTCCATAGTCGGCTCAAGAATGCTGACTGGGGGGAACTGGGGTACACCTTCCTTATTGGGCGTTAAATTTTCCAGTACCCCAACAGCTTCCAAATCCCGTAATCGTTGCATGAGTAAGATTTCATGTTCTTGCACCGCCGCGATGAAGTCTGCAAGGCGTTTGGCAGAGATATTTGTACTCACAGCATTACGCTTATCTTGTTGTCTAATTTCTTGGGCAGCTAACAGCACTTCTTTCTCTGTGCGTCCGGCAAAGGTGCTGTAATACTGGGAGATACATTTGACCCATCTTCCCTCTAAGTACGCATAAGCTACACCCATGTCAAAAGGGTCATAGCGCACACTGACTTTGGTTTTTTCGACAACCGGATTGCGGAAAGCATCGTTCCAGTAATAAAGATAATTGACTTTAATTCCCTGTCCCGGCTGGACTTTAGCGTTGCCTTTGGGTGTACTAGGGCGTGTTGCCATGAGGAAGTCTTCGTTGTATGCAATGTGTCGGTGTTCCCTCTCCCCTGTAGCAACGATAGCGTCGGTATAAACTTGTAATGGTGTCTCACCCAAGGTATCATGTACGCTAATGTCATAAATAGTGTATGCCCACTCACTCAGGTAAGTATATAAATCTGCCAATGTCCAAACGGCAAGTTGTTTGGGGTCAACAACTTTGGTCAATTGACGTGGCTGCTTACTGGCTTGGGTGTTGCCCAGTAAGTTAAAAATAAATTCCGTATTTGTTGTGCCGAATAATCGCTCCACTACTGAACCAAAACGGGGTTTACCTCCAGGTCTTGTCTTTTTAATGCAGTGGTAGCGTGCTAATAAGGTATCAAAGTAAACGCTATGAAATTCCTTGCCGCCATCTACAACTACGGATTGGGGAAAACGACTAAAACGCTGGACACACAACCTTAGTGCCATCATGCAAGACCTGTAAGAAGGTGGGTCAAAGGTGAGATAAACTGCATATATGCGTCGGGAATAGGCATCAATCAGTAAGGTTAGCCAAGGTCGTCCTAAGTTCCGACCAGTTACTTGAGAGCGTAATTCAATGTCGAGTTGGGTGTGGTCAAGATGGCAGATGGCAAAGGGTCTGTCTCCATGCCGGGGGGTGGTTTTAGCTAGTTCTAAAACAATCGGTTCGGTTGCGTATGCAGCTTTTGCCCCCTGACGTTTTAAAGTCTGCTCATGGATGGGACGCTTTTTTAGCCGAGTATAAAATGTGCGCTGACTCAGTGGAGGGATGTTAGCAGTACAGCAGGCTCTTGTATAGGCGCGATAAACGGAAGCGGCGGGAGCTTGTCTTGGTGTCTCGAAATGTTCGGTAATAAATTGATCTAATAATTTGCTTGCATCCGTTGGTGCTTTGGGTTGGCGATTTCCTCTACTGGCGGTACGCGGCAGCAACCCAACATAACCGCAACCAAAAGTGGCTTCTGCTTCCCGAAACTGTTTGACCCATCGAGACAAGGTGCTTTGAGGTATGTCCTTATATATGTCTGTGTGGTGCTGGAAATATGCTTGTACTAGATGAAATCTGCGATTGGCTCTTTGTAGATCCGTAGGTGAGGCAGCATCCATCAATTCACGCACTTTTTCATTTATGGTTGCGTGTGTTTCTGAAGTATGAATGTTGATAGTGCCACTATCAAATAATTGCAGAAAAAATGCTGTGGGCAACTGCATTGGTTGCCCAACTTCGGGTAAAAGTGTGGTTGTCTTCTCGCCCAAGTTAACTAAAGTCCAAAGTTGTGAGTCCCAGACTAATAAGGTATTGGGCAAAAGTGTTGTGGGCGAGATGATTTGTTGATGATGCCCAGTTGTCCCTATGGCTAAATGTGTATGAGCAGCATGAGTTTGTTGGTCTGCCCATAATTGAACTCGCCAATGCTCCACTAGGGGGACTGCATACAAGTCTACATAAAGTTGCTCTGTGGCAATCATGGCGTAGATATCGTTAGCACGTACTCCAGGTATGCTTGCAAGTGTGGCGGCAATGGTTGTTCCTGGGGTGGCTTGAACTGCTGAAGAGATTTGTTCTGTAATGGAGTGGGGGATATTGACACTGAACCTAAAGTAGTCTTCTAAAAACATTAGGTTCTGGGTGAATACGGGATTTAGTTCGGTATCGGTGCGAACGTGGTATGTGAGTCCAAATGATGCGGCGTAAGCTTCTCCTGGTGGGCAATGCCAATGACCAGTTTCAGTTTTTTGGTAGCGTGAGGGGTATTTTTGGGCTAGTCGTTTTAATTCGGTTTCGGTTTTCCATTCTTCCCAGGCTGCACCCGTCGTCCGCAGCACGAAGAAGTCTGGGGTATGGTAATGACCTATTTTTCGTCCGTTTTGGTTTTGGTACTGAATTTTAAATGGCGGTGGTTGGTCGTAGAACTCTAGCACAATAGGATCATGTTCCATTTGATAAATCGCCCACAGTTCTACTGTGTGGCTTTCAAATTGAATGGTTTGACCCATTTTGCGGCTAGGGTAAACTCCACTGACGTTCTTGGCGCGTCCTTGTACTCTGCGAGAAGGTGGGGCAGCGCGAATTGCGGCGATTAGTAAGAGTGTTTGTGCCGTTAGTTGCTGTTGCTTACACCAATGGTCAAATTCATCGTCTGTCATGAGAGTTTTTTATTCAAGAAAAGAGTGTTTCTCTTTGCCAGGAGGCAGTTTTAGGCTTTCAGGACACAAGAAAAAACTACGGAGTCATGGTTTTAAGTGAAGCATATCTTGGAATTTTGAACCATATTTTGAATTAAAAGTTTAAGTTAGCGCAATTTTTTCAGAGATTTTTTGTGCAAGTTTCATTCAATTGTATTTTTTTAACTCATTTTTTAATTATGCTTCAGAATTTCAACTCTCTCTCATGATTTGATTCAAAGTTTTATGTTCTGATTAGTGAGAAAGCCCGAAATCACGTTAACTGTTTCTCGATTTATGGTTCAAAAATTTTCCCAAATTATGATTCAAAGGACAGTCAGATGTTGCAAGAACTCGAACAAATTGCTTCTTGTTGCATGGGTGTGGATTGCTTTTTGGGCACGTAAGCGGAGCGTGATGCCAGATAGCCTGTCAATAAAGGTGATTTTATTATTAAATGGGAGCGCAAGATTAAAAATAAAGGTAATGCGGTTTATTAGATATGGATACTCGTATCCCAGAATGTATTCGTCCAGTATTAAATGATTATTTGTTGTTATTACAAATCGAACTTCCGGGTCTGATAGAAGGCTTTTACATTCATGGTTCTATTGCACTTAATGCCTTTAACCCATACTTGAGCGACATTGATTTTATTACTATTCTCATACAACGAGCTACAACATCCGAGGTAAAAAAACTAAAAGCAGTTCAGACATCTCCGAAAACACTCAAAGCCTTTGTATGGCTAAGCTATAGTCCGTAAATGCAATCATCCTAAATTAGCTAGTCTGTACGATAAAATAAGACTTTGAGATATTTACTGTTAATAATTAGGCAAAAATATTTAGTTATGTGCGGTAATATTAACCTGATGATATAGCCGATATTTTTAATGGTAAGATTAGCGCTTTAATTCGTAATCTTACTAGCCCACAAATCGTCAAAATCACTTGTTCATATTTGTGGGGATTTAACCTAAATCTCTCTTGGACAACTCGAAATATCTTGACTGACCGAATTCGATGTTCAACAAAAATGCGTTGAAATGAAAAAGCTTTATTATCTTCTTTTTGTTTAGGTGTTAATTCTCTATTTTTTGGTTTTTTAATTGGAGTTATAATTAAATCCTCTCCAACATATGCTTTATCTCCCTTAAATCTTTGTTGAGAGTCAAACTCCGAGCGATATTCTCGGAACAAAGTTATATCGCTTTTTGGCCCCGGCTCACCTGCCACAGCATCAACAATATCACTACCATCAGGTAAGATAATCAGTTGACTTTTAAATGTGTGATTACTCTTCTTACCTGAAAAATATTTCTTTTGCTCATTATTGTCTCCAGGTCTTTCTCTGACTTGTTCATAGCTATCTACTATTAATTCATAATCTGTGAGTATTTCTTTTACTACTTCATAGTCAGAGGCGTTTTTTTTTACTTGTTCAAGCAAGCTGGATGGTAGCAACTCTCGCAAGTTTGGCAACCAATAATTAAACGTATCATTGGCTGTAGACTCACTTACTCCAAACTGGATGCCCAGAAGTTGAAAGGTTATCATGTGTCGCAGATAAACCAAAGTTAAAATTATTTGTTCGGTCATAGATAATTTTGGTTTACGACCTCCTCCACCAGCAATAATTCTAACTTTCTTGGATTCTAACAATACCTGTTTTTCATTATGTAACCGTTCTGCATTCTGGATTAACTGTTGTAACTGTTCATACTCCAAACCAATTAACCTCTGTGTTTCTTTAGGATTATCTTCAATGTACTTCAGTATGTCACTCATGTTTTTGTGTCAAAAACTTTTCATAATGTTCTTTTACCACAGAATATTACTATTTTGGAGATGTCTATTTACATATCAAACTTTTATATAAACCAGGGGACAAGACTTTAAAAGTCCTCTATTTAATTTCTTGTAATCATAAATTATGTCCTATCCCGTGTTCATATAATAAATAGTTAGACATCAATAACAAGGTGTTCGACTATGAGACTTCTTGAAACAGAGCGTTTAGTTCTTCGTCGGTTGACAGTTGAAGATAGTAAGTTCATTCTTGAGATATTGAATGACCCTCTGTGGTTGCGCTTTATTGGTGATAAAAGTGTGAGAACCCTTGATGATGCTCGTGAATATATTTTGAAGAATCCGGTCGCTATGTATGAGCGTCTTGGCTTCGGGCTGTATTTGGTTGAGCTAAAGGAAAAAGGAGTGTCGATTGGAATTTGCGGTTTGATAAAAAGAGATTCCTTGGAGGATGTGGATGTTGGGTTTGCCTTTCTTCCTAAGTTCCGGGGAAAAGGATACGCCTATGAATCTGCTTGTGCTGTCATCATGTATGGGAGAAGAACCTTCGGCTTAACTCGTATTGTCGCTATCACTACACCGGACAATTATGGTTCAGCAAAGCTGCTCAAAAAACTAGGGCTAAGCTTTGAGCGAATGATTAAACTATCTGATGATAGTAAAAGTGTTAGTTTGTTCATTTCTGATGTCTAACAATTGCAGTGTAGGGGATTGAAGAAAGCCGCTCGTGCTGAGTTCGAGTTTTTAGCAACCTCTGACCGGAGCCGTTATGCCGCGAATCTCAGTTACCATTGTAAGCATTTCACAAACAGGGTCTGGGGTTTGCAATAGCGCTCCTAAAGGTGTTAGCTCTGAAAAATACATTAGAGAGTAGGTTATTTTGCGATTCCATTAAACCAATCGTGAAAGCACGATGAGGATGTGAGACTATCTTTAAATGTAACTGTTTGTCAGACAAAGGTTAGTTAGATTCAAAAAGATAACTTAATGGCAAGTCCTTTACCCAGAACTAATTTTGCACAAGGGCGCTCGCTGTGCTGTTGTGCTGGGTCACCTTTGGTAATTCGGCTCTGGCAGCATTGTTTTGAGCAGTTGCTGTGCTGTTGGGGGTGATGGAGAAGGAGTATAAGATTGAGTGGAAGCACAAAAGGTAATGTTAAAATCTTGCAAATCGAAGCTAATGATAAACTCTTACCACATAAGGGATTTGAGGGAATTGATACAGATGTTAGCAAAAACGTAGAGTTTCTCATATAAATAGAAATGCAATCTCTACTTTTTTGTATTTATCAAAATGGAAATTCCAGCAGTTCCTAATACAGCCAGAATTATTGATTATTGGCTGGGGGGTTCTCATCACTTTGAGATTGATGTTGAGTCAGCTCGTGTATTTGAGCAAGTCTACCCTGACAGCCCACAAGTGTTTCAAACACTCAGAGGCTATATTGGGCGTGTATCTCGTTACATTGAATCTCAAGGGATTAACCAGTTTGTTGTATTTGGCTCAGGGTTACCAACCTGTGGGAATGTTCATGAAGCAGTGCCCGAAGCATTAGTATTGTATACCGATATAGATCGAGCTAATATTGAACTAGGTCGTAGAATCTTAGCTAATAACTCAAAAACTGACTACACATTTTGCGATGTTACAAGGCTGGAAACTTTAGATCGATCGGTGATGGTTAATGTGTTGGGAACAGTGCAAAGGTTAGGAATAGTTTTGATAGGCGTGTGTGCTTTTATTCCTGATGAAATTTTAACTGTGGTACTGGAGAAACTTTACGACTGGTCGCCAGCAGGAAGTATGCTTGCGTTAGATTTTGATGGAGAAGCGGCAGCAGAATATCCGCAACTGCTTCAACTAATGGACTCATTAAACGCACACTTGTATTTGCGAAATCCTAGCACAATAGAACCGTTGCTTGGAAGATGGCAATTAACTAAGCCAGGTATTTTACCAGTTTCTCTATGGCAAGATGAAGTTGGGGCACAGACAGTAGAAGCCAGTGAATCAGTTTTTATGTATGGCTGCGTTGTTTATAAATAGGATTTGTTGCTCTGGTACTTAAAAAAATTACAATTATTAAAATATAGATTTTGAATAAAATCAATTTTTGAAAAATTATTTGTTATGTATTAACGATTAACAAATACTTCAGCTTGTGTGAAAAAAGCTGGGTGAAAAACTATCCAAACCATTTTCAAATTTAGCTTTAGCCAAAAAATTACTTTTAGATGTAATTTTTTAATACCTAAACAGATGAAAATCAGATAATAGTGCTAATGTACTATATTAGGAGTAAATTTTTTAAATATCAAACTATCAATTTTTTGGAAGAATAGCCACAAGTATAAATGTGCGATGCCTTAACTCCTAAGCCCTGGAGGAAGATAATACACGTAGACATGGACGCTTTTTACGCATCGGTTGAGCAACGGGACAACTCGCAATACCGAGGCAAACCATTAGTAGTTGGTGGCAGTCCAAATCAAAGGGGTGTGGTAGCAGCAGCCAGCTATGAGGCAAGAAAGTTTGGCATCCACTCAGCGATGCCATCAGTCACAGCAGCAGCCAAATGTCCAGGATTAATCTTTGTTAGACCAAGATTTGATGTTTACCGAGAAGTGTCTGCCCAAATTCACGATATCTTCAAACGTTACACTGATGTAATCGAAGGAGTAGCCCTAGATGAAGCATACTTGGACGTGACCGAGAATAAACAAAATGTTATGTATGCTTCCACTATTGCTCGGTACATTAAAGTAGAAATACTCAAAGAAACAAACTTAACAGCAACAGCAGGCGTGTCGATTAACAAGTTCCTGGCAAAAATGGCATCAGGACAGAACAAACCCAACGGATTAACGGTGATTTTACCGGAAGATGCGGCAGCTTTTGTGGAAGGGTTAGCGATTGAAAAGTTTCATGGCATCGGAGAAGTGACAGCAGCCAAGATGCACTCTTTGGGTATACATACTGGCGCAGACTTGAAGCAGCGATCGCTGTCTGAACTGACTCAACATTTTGGGAAGGTGGGGCATTATTATTACAAAATAGCCAGGGCAGAGGATGATCGATCGGTTGAGCCGAACAGAGTCCGCAAGTCGATTGGTGCAGAAACATCGTTTGCGGTTAATTTGAGCGATCGCGCTCAAATGTTATATGAACTCGAACAAATTGCCCAAATTGTCCAGCAACGCCTAGAACAAAATTCTACAAGGGGACGCACGTTAACGTTAAAAATCAAATTTTCTGATTATCAACAAATCACACGCAGCAAGACTTTACCTAATTACACCTGTGATTTGGATGCCATAATCACTACAGCCACAGAACTGTTTGAGGCGGTTGAGATGGAAACCCCCAGCATTAGGTTGCTAGGAATTGCATTGTCGAATTTAGAAAAAGCGAAACAAACACAAGTAATACAACTGCCACTGTTTGAATACGTGGTGAATGAGTTGTAAGCAATCTCTTGAAGAGAGTAGGAGAACTTCCAAGTAATTTGGTACAAATGTATTGTAAGCAGAAAAAGTTGAAATATGCACCTTGTGTGGTTCCGTCGAGATTTGCGGCTAACGGATAACGAGATAGTAACTTTGGCAACTGGTGAGAGTGCAGCAGTTTTACCATTGTTTGTTATTGATCCTTGGTTTTATACCTGGGCTGATGTGGGAAAAAGTAGAGTCAGGTTTTTGTTTGAATCATTAGAAAACTTAGACAGAAACTTGAGAAAATTAGGAAGTAAATTATACTTATTTGAAGGCAATTCTAGAGAAATATTGCAAGAGTTGACTAAACAGTTAATGAACTGTGGGTATAGACCAAAGCTTTGGTTTAACAGGGATGTACAGGTAGAGTACGGTATCAGTCGAGATAAAGCAATAGTCGATTTTTACAAAGAATTAAAGCTCGATTATCAGATTGGGCTAAATAACTTCTTACAGCTAGAAGATAAGCGTGACAAATGGTTTGAGGATTACTATATATATCAACGCAGAGTGCAGCATCAAGTCCCTCAAACTATTAATACACCTGATATAAGTATGAACTTACCGCAGTTAACTTTTGAAGAACTCAAACAAAAGTATCAGCATTTTTGGTCAGTAGAGAAAGTATACTTCCCTGGTGGAGAAACGCAAGCTTTGTCCAAATTAGATTCATTTTTGAGAAGTAGATACCAGGGGTATCACTGGAAACTGTCGCGTCCGATGTTGTCACAAATGGGTGCAACATCACACTTATCTCCTCATCTGACTTTCGGAACTATTTCGGTTCGCAGTGTCTATCAAAAAACTAAACTCAGAGCCGAAGAACTAAAGAATCACCCTAAAGCAGAATTTTCACTCAAAGCATTCCGGGAGCGTTTGCGCTGGCATGATAGCTTCACTCAAAGGCTGTATTTTTATCCAGAAATTGCTTACAAGAATCGTTATGAAGAATTTGATAATCTATATACACCAGAACCGCTATCACCAGCTAAACAAGAATTGTTTCAGGCGTGGCAACAGGGTCAGACAGGATTCCCATTAATTGATGCAAGTATGCGCCAATTAAAAACGATGGGCTGGATGAACTTTCGCATGAGGGCAATGTGTGC
This sequence comes from Nostoc sp. CCY 9925, assembly GCF_963920935.1. Classification (NCBI taxonomy): domain Bacteria; kingdom Bacillati; phylum Cyanobacteriota; class Cyanophyceae; order Nostocales; family Nostocaceae; genus Nostoc; species Nostoc sp. CCY 9925. The sequence continues at coordinate 36,511 of NZ_CAWUDO010000074.1, forward strand.
CACATTCTTGACAATTAACTGTGGGATTTCATGGCATCACGGAGCTAAAAATTATATGAATTATTTAGTAGATGGTGATTTAGCAATTGATAATTGGCAGTGGCAGATGCAAGCAGGTGTAACTAATCCATTAAGCGATACTTTTAGAATATATAATCCAAACAAAAATATTTCCGAGAAAGACCCAGACGGAAGTTTTATTTATCACTGGATATCGGAACTAAGGGGGTACAGTTTACCAGAAATTATTTCGGAAAAATATATTAACAATAGTTCTTATTCACAACCAGTTTTAGACTGGTCAAAAACGCGTAAAGTGAATGGGAAAATAGTTTCTGATTTACGTAAACAAACAAGAGTGCGATTAATAAGCCAGGGTGGAGATGAATATGAAAGTGCTGTGGTTGCCAAAGAAACTGTAGATAAATACTGGCAGCATAAAGATAAGGAATATCAGGAATATCAGCAAAAGCTTACCCAGACAGAATTTTAGCGATGGCTACGCCAACCCCTGGCGGGCAACGCACCAGCCACTTGCGGATTGGGTATAATTCATGAGTACAGCCCCAGTTACCAGTAGGAAGCACGATTGGTCCCTAGTTCATCCACCCCACCAAATCGAAAACTCAAGATAACAATCCTGACAGTAGGCTCTAGGGGCGATGTGCAACCATACTGTGCTTTGGGCATTGGCTTGAAACGTGCGGGGCATGAGGTAACGGTCCTAAGCTCTAGCTCATAAAGGGATTCAGGCATTTTCATGGCAAAAAGAATTTGTTTTTGAAGCTGGTTGATAGGTGTAATGAAGACCGTAGAATCAGGGAGAAAGTAAAGAGTTATGTGACAAAAAGCCTTAAGTATTTGCTCGGCAGAAGGTCGATCCGTTTTGCGCTTGGGATTGCCATCATAAAGACCTTGCAAAGAATCTTGAGCTTGTTGGAGTGCAAGCCTGACAACAAACTCCATCAAGGTAAAAACTCGCAAAGCGATATTTAATAAAAACATCAAGCCAGTGATTCGGTTTTGATTCTGGAAGTAAATCGGTAAGGCAGGTAAAGAACCTCAGGCGAAGGCATTGAAATTCCTGGAGTATTGGACGGAAGAAACAAACAGATTGAAGAAGAAGAAAGATCCACAATCTCAACAACTCCAGTTGGCAATGAAGGTTTTGATTTCCATTGATGAATGTGCTTCACTAAAACCTGTGTACTCAAGGAGAATCAAAATATGGCTATTATCAATGGCGATAACAATGCTAACACGCTCACTGGTACTAATAGTGCTGATACTATCCAAGGCTTGGGTGGTGATGACACTATCTACGGTTTAGGTGGTAATGATAGGCTTGATGGTAATGATGGTAACGATAGAATTTACGGTGGCGATGGTGCTGACACAGTACGCGCTGGTAATGGTAACGATTACATAGACTTAGGCAGAGCTGAATTAATCACCGGTAACGAGTTTAATCTTGTCGATGCTGGTGATGGTGATGATACAGTTATTGGTGGTCAAGATACTGATAGGATTTACTTATACTCTGGTACAGACTCAGCTAATGGTGGGGATGGTAGAGATTATATATTCGGTGGTATAGGTAATGATACTATCCGTGGTGGTGGAGGTAATGATGACCTTTATGGAGAAGAAGGTAATGATACCCTCTATGGAGACAATGGCGACGACCTCCTTGTTGGTGGTTTTAATAATGATAGCGTTTATGGTGGTGCGGGTTATGACCTTATACGTGCAGCCTCTAAGATTACCTATTCTGATTTCTCTAATCAGAGTAGGAATACTGTAGATAATCTTTGGGGTGGAACTGAAGGTGATACATTCAGCTTTGGTTATCGTGTAACGTACAACGGTGTGCTTCGTACGATACAGGATTATCAAGGTGGAGGTAATGCGGACTATGCTATTATTCGTGACTTTCAGGCTGGTTATGGGTATGACCGTATTCAACTAGCTGGTAGTTCAAGTGAATACTCGCTTGACCGTATGACGCTTAATGGAGTTGAAGGAACGGGAATACGTTTTGGTACAGACTTAGTTGCCCTAGTAAAGGATAAGTTCGATCTTAGTCTGACTAACTCCAATCAATTTATTTATTTCTAGTTATTACCTAATCTCTTTTCGGACTTCATACTATCCTCCGGTTGTGGGAAGGTGCTTTGAGTTGTTACTTCTACTTTCCCACGGCTTACATAGATTCAGTAGACCGAAAAGTTTTCCACAAACCTTATGAGTCCTTGATTTTCCCTTGGGAACACTATCCATCGAAATCAGCTTATCATCGACCTTTCAAGTACTTTTGTTCTGGATGGACGAATAGAGCGATCGCTTCGCTACCCGGGCCACAGATACTTCAGAGCAGAAGCAGGAATAAAATTATATTGCAGCAACGCTTCAAAGGGTGGATTGCTCGAATATCATGATTTTCTAACTGCATACAAGTATTGAAAACGTGGAAAGCTATAAAGAAAAAATCCTGGTGATAGATGACGCGTCTTTCCATGATTGGTTACGATGCGGTTACGGCTGGTGATGGCGAAGAAGCATTAGTAGTGTTTCGTTCCGCTGCCCCAGACTTAATCGTTTTAGACGTAATGATGCCAAAGCTAGACGGTTACGGTGTGTGCCAGGAATTACGCAAACAGACTGATGTCCCAATTATCATGCTTACAGCTCTGGCAGACGTTGCTGACCGAATCACTGGGCTGGAGTTAGGTGCAGATGACTACATAGTTAAACCATTTTCACCAAAAGAACTAGAAGCGCGAATACGGTCAGTATTGCGACGACGGGGTAGCAAAACAAGTGCTGCTGGCGTTCCCAATTCAGGAGTGATTGAAGTAGGCTTTCTCAAAATTGATACAAATAAGCGAACTGTCTACAAAGGTGATGAGCGAATTCGGTTGACGGGTCTAGAGTATAGCCTGCTAGAGTTGTTGGTGAGTCACTCAGGAAAGTCCTTTGACCGTAGAGAAATGTTGCGGCTTGTTTGGGGTTATACCTCAGAACAACATGCAGATACTCGTGTAGTGGATGTGCATATCTCCCGATTGAGGGGAAAACTAGAAGATGACCCCAACAATCCAGAATTAATTATTACTGCTAGAGGAGCAGGCTATCTTTTTCAAAGAATTATTGAATTAGAACATTAATCATGCAACCAACAAATGTCCTCCCTTACAGTTGATACTGTGCTTTGTATCAACGGCAGTGTCCTAATCGTCTTTTATACGCCTGGACAATGCTGGCAGTTTCGTGTCATCAGCCGCACAGGTGGTATTTTCGGAGAGCAAAAGATTTATTACAGTGCAGAAGCGGCTTTGAATGTTGGTTTGGAATCGTTGAGGGATGAATGGTGATGGGTGCTCCTGATGCACAGCAGCAAGTCGAGTGACATCGCACTTCAAGACCGATTTTTCGTCAATTGTACCAAGATAGCCTCAAGACTCTGTAGAGCAGCGTTTGTGGTGCAGAGCTGGTTGGATGATGAGCAGGAGCGATTGAAAATGCAAAGCAAGGCTTGATTACTTTGTTTTCTAGTGTTGCTAGCAGTTGTTTAAAAAGGATGTCAATATGTTAGTGCCATTCTGTATCGATTATTTTATTGTTTATACAATTAAGACAAAAAAGTAAAATTTACGGATTAATCTTTTTGCTTGTAACCACTGCGAACGCTCGTTTAACTCCAGCTTATCTTGGCTCTTTTCGATTGATATTGATGAGCGAACTCGACTATACGTTGCGTGAAAACCTTAAGTTTTATGTAGGGTAAAGTAAATATTTATAATTAATTTATTAGGTTTATAGAACTAAGATTAAACTCTAATTAAGAGCATTATTACAAATTTCTGCGTCAATTAATCCTGCGATTGCACAGCGAATTTTATAAAAAGCGATCGCCAAACTTTTCGGTCTACAGAATGTAATTGACTTGAGTCTACAGTCAAGTATAATTAATACCTACCTATAAGATTTATTCGCTTCAATTGCCGACTTTGACGAGGGTTTTATGAATAAATTTGCCGACAATCCAGCAAACTATTATGATTTATTATTTCAATATATTTACACTGAGTACCACGATGAGGTTGTTAAATCTCTGTTTCCTATAATTAGAGACTATAATAATATACTAGAGATAGGAGTAGGTACAGGTCTAGTAGCAGAAAGAGTCTTAAAACTAAAACCGAATTGTAGCTTTACAGGAATTGATATTTCTAAACAAATGTTAGATGTCGCAAAAAAACGACTGGAAAATAAAATTAAATTAGTCGAATCTGATGTTCTTAATATGCAACTGGAAGAGAGTTTCGATCTAGCTTATACAAATAGCGGCGTTTGGTTTTTTTTAGATACAAATACCGACAATGAATACTTACTATGTAGTAGTATTAATAGTTTTGAGAATAATGTAATAGCATTAAGGCGTGTTGCTGAACATCTGAAAATGAATGGTCTATTGGTTCTGAGCGCTCAAGGTATGCATATAGATAGGGTAGAAAAATTACCAGGAGACATAATCCATCAGGTCAAAGTTTCAAAAACAGATACAGGCGTTAAAAAGCAGTATATATGGATCAGAGAAAACAATGGTGAAATAATTAGCGATACAACTGCTGATTTGTTAATTCTTGATAGCAATAAAACAAAACAGTTGATGGAGCAGTCTGGATTTGAACAGATTGGCATAGAAGGGAATAAAAAACTTATGAAAAACTTTTTACTGTCAAAGTTTCATATTTACCAGAAACGTTAACAAATAATTGTTTTGTCCAAAAGTAAATGGTGGTTGGGGCGTTTGTCAGCAGTTGTTTGATTCCCCCGGTTGATTTGACAGCCCAAGAAAACCGGGATTTTGTGTTCTTTGGCGATCGCTCGAATCTGTCGAGTAATCTTACCGACCTCATGGGCCATATTCCCGCCCGACTCCAAAGGAATTTGCTGCAAATAATCGACAAACACAGCACCAATCGACCCCCCAAACTCAGCAATGGCACGACGCACGGCAGAAGCAATCATGGTGGTGGTCGGGGTGGAATGCTCGAAAATCTGCCAGGTATTTGCTGCAAGTTGCTCTACACCCAGGGCGGCCGCATCTTATTTACTAATAAAAATTAAAACAAATCTGAAAATGTT
>NZ_CAWUDO010000075.1:0-41575 GCF_963920935.1 Nostoc sp. CCY 9925
ACTTGCCCATTGTTGAGGAAAAGCCTCACGGGTATGAACTTGAAGGGCAAGTTGAAAAACTTCAATTGCTTGTTCGAGGTTTTCTGCCCTCTCACCTCGAATTCGGTAAAGATAGGCATTTGCTAGATTATTCTGGCTCATTGCCCATTGTTGGGGAAAGGCTTCACGGGTATAAACTTGTAGTGCAAGTTCACAGGCGGCGATCGCTTGTTCGAGGTTTTCTGCTCTCTCACCTCGAATCCTGCTGTTGTAGGCATTTGCCAGATTATTCTGAATACCTGCCCATTGTTGGGGAAAGGCTTCACGGGTATAAACTTGTAGTGCAAGTTGACAGGCGGCGATCGCTTGTTCGAGGTTTTCTGCACTTTCACCTCGAATTCGGTCAATGTAGGCATTTGCCAGGTCATTCTGGGTCATTGCCCAATCATGGGGAAAGGCTTCACGGGTATAAACTTGTAGTGCAAGTTGACAGGCGGCGATCGCTTGTTCGAGGTTTTCTGCACTTTCACCTCGAATTCGGTCAATGTAGGCATTTGCCAGGTCATTCTGGGTCATTGCCCAATCATGGGGAAAGGCTTCACGGGTATAAACTTGTAGTGCAAGTTGACAGGCAGCGATGGCTTGTTCGAGGTTTTCTGCCCTCTCCCCCCGAATTCGGTAAAGATAGGCATTTGCCAGATTGTGCTCGGTCGTTGCCCAATCATGGGAAAACGTTTCACGGGAAAAGACTTGTAGTGCAAGTTGACAGGCGGTGATGGCTTGTTCGAGGTTTTCTGCACTTTCACCTCGAATTCGGTGAATGTAGGCATTTGCCAGGTCATTCTGGGTCATTGCCCAATCATGGGGAAAGGCTTCACGGGTATAAACTTGTAGTGCAAGTTGATAAGCAGCAATGGCTTGTTCGAGGTTCTCTGCACTCTCGCCTCGAATCCGCCTACTGTAAGCATTTGCTAGATAATACTGGATCGCTGCCCAATCGTGGGGAAACGTATCATAGGTCAAAACTTGCAGGGCGAGTTGACAAGCAGCAATGGCTTGTTCGAGATTTTCTGCACTTTCACCTCGAATTCGGTGAATGTAGGCATTTGCCAGATAACCCTGGGCCATTGCCCAATCGTGGGGAAACGTCTCACGGGTCAAAACTTGCAGGGCAAGATAAGAAGCAGCGATCGCTTGTTCGAGGTTCTCTGCACTCTCGCCTCGAATTCGCTTACTGTAGGCATTTGCCAGATTATTTTGGGTCATTGCCCATTGTTGGGGAAAAGCCTCACGGGTATAAACTTGTAGTGCAAGTTGACAGGCGGCGATCACTTGTTCGAGGTTCTCTGCCCTTTCACCTCGAATTCGGTAAAGATAGGCAATTGCCAGATGATTCTGAATACCTGCCCAGTATTGGGGAAACGCCTCACGGGTCAAAACTTGTAGGGCAAGATGAGAAGCGGTGATGGCTTGTTCTAGGTTCTCCGCACTCTCGCGATCGCCTTGAATTCCACAAAGATAGGCATTTGCCAGATTATTCTGAATACCTGCCCAGTAGTGGGGAAACGCCTCACGGGTCAAAACTTGCAATGCAAGTTTATAAGCAGCAATGGCTTGTTTGAGGTTCTCTAGCCTCTCTCCCCGAATCCGCTGAATGTAGGCATCCGCTAGATAAGCCTGGGTCATTGCCCAATCATGGGGAAACGCCTCGCGGGTATCAACTTGTAGTACAAGTTGATAAGCAGCAATACTCAACTCTATGTTCAGCCAGCACCGTCCTAACGGGAACTTGTTAATCAAATTACCAAACTCCACGAAAATAACTGCTAAAGTATGCTGCTCTGGCTTTTCTGACAACAACCATACTGCTTGCGGTGAAGTTTGCAGTAGTCGTTCATTCAGTTGTTCGTGGTGCTGTGCCAAAAACTGTGCGGCATTGCCATTGTTTTGATTCTCAAGATACTTTACATACTGCTGCATCACCCCTAGTAGTATTGCATCCACCAACTCAGCGTCCTGCTGCAAGACTGCTATTAACTCTTCCCCACTGACACAACCCACAAGCTGCTCAATCAGCTTCACATAAGCCTGCATCCGTTGTTCATCCATAATCCAGAGGTTTCCTAAAAGTCAAAGATTGAGAATTAACTGCGATTTTTACCCTAATATTTAGATTTAGTGAGTGCGATCGCTCTTAGCTCTTGCAAAAAACACATACTATGTCCACTGATAGAGGATAATAATTTTTTGACCTGTATTGCCGTGTTGTTAACTAGTGTTGAGTGTTGAGGTTGAACGGTTTTTGATGCAAACACAAGACAGGGTAAAAGTCAAGCAAGTCGCCCAAGCGATCGCGGCTAGCCAAGAATATCTGCTTTCAATTCAAAATCTGGCGGGTTATTGGTGGGCAGAGTTGGAATCTAATGTCACCATCACTGCCGAAGTCGTCCTGCTGCATAAGATTTGGGGAACAGACCAAAAAAGACCTTTGCACAAAGTTGCAGCCTATCTGCGTCAAGAACAACGCGAACATGGCGGTTGGGAGCTTTTTTTTGGTGATGGCGGAGAACTTAGTACCTCAGTTGAAGCCTACATGGCGCTGAGACTGTTGGGTGTACCCGCAAGCGATCCGGCGCTGGTTCGGGCGCGAAGGTTTATTCTCGAACGCGGTGGAATCGGCAAAACTCGGATTTTTACCAAGTTGCACTTAGCGTTGATTGGCTGCTACAACTGGCGCGGTATTCCTTCGCTACCACCTTGGATAATGTTGCTGCCCGAAGCTTTTCCAGTTAATATTTACGAGATGTCTAGTTGGGCGCGTTCCAGCACTGTACCGTTGTTGATTGTATGCGATCGCAAACCGATTTTTCTCACTGACCAAGGTATCAACCTAGATGAACTATACGTTGAAGGTGTGGATAAAGTCCAGTGGGAATTACCCAAAAATAACGATTGGACAGATTTATTCCTCGCCTTGGATGATGGCTTCAAGTTGGCAGAACGTCTCAATTTAGTCCCCTTCCGAGAAGAAGGCATCAAAGCCGCCGAAAAATGGATTTTAGAACGGCAAGAAGCTACAGGCGATTGGGGCGGCATTATTCCAGCGATGCTGAATTCCATGCTAGCTTTGCGGTGTTTGGATTATGACCGAAACGACCCCATTGTAGAACGAGGGTTGCAAGCAATTGATAACTTTGCGATCGAAACAGAGGACTGCTACCGGATACAGCCTTGTATTTCACCGATTTGGGATACAGCTTGGGTGATGCGTGCTTTGGTGGATTCTGGTTTTACACCAGATCATCCGGCTGTGGTAAGAGCTGGCGAATGGTTGCTGGAAAAGCAAATTTTGGACTACGGAGATTGGGCTGTTAAAAATCGCCAGGGAAAACCAGGAGCTTGGGCGTTTGAGTTTGACAATCGCTTTTATCCCGATGTCGATGACTCGGCTGTGGTGGTGATGGCGCTGCATCAAGCCAAACTCCCTAATGAAAAATTGAAGCAAGGTGCGATCGCCCGTGCCTTAAAATGGATTGCATCCATGCAGTGTAAACCAGGCGGTTGGGCTGCTTTTGATTTGGACAATGACCAAGATTGGCTTAACTCCATCCCCTACGGAGACTTGAAAGCCATGATCGATCCAAACACCGCAGATGTTACCGCCAGGGTAGTAGAAATGCTGGGTGCTTGCAATTTGTCAATTGAATCCCACAACCTAGAGCGGGCGCTTACTTATCTTCTAAATGAACAAGAAACAGAAGGTTGTTGGTTTGGGCGTTGGGGTGTAAATTACATCTACGGTACTAGTGGAGTTTTATCAGCTTTGGCGTTGATTGACCCTCAAAAGTATAAGCTCAATATAGAACGAGGGGCAGCTTGGTTAGTGGGATGTCAAAACCCAGATGGTGGTTGGGGCGAAACTTGCCGCAGCTACGACGATCCCAGTCTTAAAGGAAAAGGACGCAGTACTGCATCTCAAACTGCTTGGGCTTTAATTGGCCTGTTGGCAGCAGGTGAGGCAACTGGTAAATTAGCACTTGAAGCCATTGAACGGGGAATTAACTACCTTGTGACAACTCAACAGCCGGATGGTACTTGGTTTGAGGCAGACTTCACAGGTACTGGTTTTCCTTGCCATTTTTATCTCAAGTATCACATGTATCAACAATACTTTCCTTTAATTGCGCTAGGTCGCTATCAAGCAGTGATTGGAAAAGATTAATAGTTAGACTGATGACTGTTAAAAGTCATCAGTCTAATTTCGTCACTTATGATTAAAAATTTCTGCGTAATAAAGTCAGCCTTGATGATCGTTCTTCGACTTAATTTGCGGTAAATTCTGTGAGTAATGTATTGATTAAAATATTGATTATTGTATCAAATTTGAGGTAGAAAATAAGCCTCAGAGTTTTTCGCGATCGCTGATATTAAACTCATTAAAAGCTCAGCCAGATTGCTTTCAAGCTTCAATCGTTTGATAAAGTATACTAAACTCTAGTAAATTATTTACATTTTTGCGTTGGTTGGAGGTGAATTTGGGTGTTAAATATGAAAAAATAGATTCAATTATCAACGTCAAAAGTTTGACTATCCTGATTATGTCTCTATTAATGTTCAGATATTTTAGTGGTAAATAAAAAACTATAAAAAAATAGAAGATTAATCTAAAATTAACATATTTAAACCAACCAAAAGGCAGATTAAATTAGCTAGAATTAGCTCTAGCATATTGAAAACAAAACAAAGGGCGTTCCGAATTGAGGGTGCAACTAACCCAAGGACATAGATAATCACAGAGTAAGAGTTTTAGTTTTTACTCTGTGTTTATTTGTTTATACCAAGCGCAAAAAATTCAAAATGTTAGTTATAAATTGCTAAATTTCTGCACCTGCTTTTGCTTCGGCACCCATTGGTGCAACGTAATCACGGAAAAGAGTAATCTGTTGCTCAAAAGATAATCCTTGAATTCTGCTAAACAGCGCTTGAGATTCTGAGGAAAGCTGATAATCACCAGGTACAGGAATGACAGTGCCATTTTCCATACCTTCAGCTAGTAGATACCAAAAAAGTAGCTTTGTGGTATCACCTAAAGAACCATATTCGCGAGAAATTTGGGTATCCACTTTGTTAATCAAATCACGCTGAACTTGTAATTGTTGTTCGTGAGATAATTCTTTGACTTGATTAAATAAACCTTCAGCAATTTCTGAAGAAGCAGTACTAGCGCCAGGGGCTGCTGGAGTAATTGAGTTACCTATTTCTTCATAGATAAACCAAAACAAAGCCAACTGTTGATCTACATCTAATTTTTGCCAAGCTTGCACATGTTGACGAATAGTTGGATCGCCAGTTTGCGTGTATGTCATTGTTAACTCCAATTGCAATTAATTAAGTGTTATTTGTAACGTTAACAAATCTACATCTGGAGTTTTACCCTACTGAAGACAGATGTATCTGAATCACAAAGAAGAAGAATTTAGAAATAAAACATAAACAAATTGGGGGAAGTATAAGTAACTCAGTGGAAAATTTATAGGGCGTTGCATAAATGCGGGATGAATTGAGACTTTTGTACAAAGCAGAATATTGATTCTTTGCGTCTTTGCGACGGCAGTCGCTTCAAGTCGGCAGAGCCGCCCAACGCGCTGCCTCGCCTTTGCGTGAGACAAAAATCATCCCATTAATCAGCAACGCCATTTATATGCAAAATTTCCTGAATTACTTGTTGTACAGCCTGTTTACTCAAGCTACCATCTACCCGTGCAATTCGTGAGGGATGGGATGCTGCTAATTCTATGTATCCTTGCTGAACGCGGCGATGAAAAGCAATTGTCTCTTGTTCAATGCGGTCTAGTCCTACTTCACTTCCTCTTTTGCGGGAGAGTCCCACCTCGACATCGACATCCAGCCAAATAGTTAGGTCACTTTCTAAGCCACCAGTGGCAATATAGTTGAGTTGATTGATTAAGCTGATGTTCAAACCTCGACCATATCCTTGGTAGGCAATGGTAGAGTCAGTGTAGCGATCGCATAAAATATATTTCCCAGCTGCAAGATTTGGCTTAAGTTCTTGTTCAACGTGTTGGGATCTATCAGCAGCATACAACAAGAGTTCTGTCACTTCGGCAACTGGTTTATCTTCTGCCTTTTCTAATAGCAAGCGGCGAAGATCTAAACCTAACTGTGTTCCTCCTGGTTCACGAGTTACTACCACAGAAATACCTAAACTTTCCAACCACTGACAACAAAGCTGTATTTGGCTGGTTTTACCGCAGCCTTCCACCCCTTCAAATACAATTAATTTCCCACCCATGCTTTTTGCTGCAACAATAGCGCCAACTGTAAAATCCTAACCTGCAATTGCGATCGCTGGATGAAAAGGGTGTAGGCGGTGGGGAACTTTATACTTCAAAGCAGGGGTTTCAAACAAGGACGCTTTAAAAACACCCCGTTTTCGGTCAATACCGATGTTTCACTAGGTGCGTACAGCTTTTGCATTCATATTATCAGACTACACCATTGCCTTAAACTATCTAGAAAATCAAAGTCTGACAATTAAATTAAACTTAGACAATTATCAATCTCACTTAGCAGACATCCAACAGAAATACACAACTAGCGATTTAAAATTTCTCGAAAAGTTTAGCGAAAGTGAATTTTATGGCAAAAAATATCAGCGACAAGTAGAAGTAGATTATGCAATTCTCAGTCCTAGATTAACCGGCGTTGCAAAATCTCAATAACACCATCCAAGGTATTATCGACCTAGAACAAACCAAAAGCGATCGCACCCTCAATACCACTATAGCGATCGCAGGCGTCGGACTCGCCACCAGCCAAATAGCCTCCGCCGTCATTCTCGCCCAGCCAAATGATTATCAACAACATCTGCGGTTTCGGGCTGAAGTTTTTAGCTGGAGTGTAGGCATCGGTATCTTCTTTGCTGTGCTAATCTTTATTAGCCTCCGCTTTCGCCGCTAACAACTCTTCCCTTAGCGTCTTCTGCTTATTGAATATTTTAACCATGCCCATGCAACCCACAATCGAAAGCATATACACAGACGGTGCTTGCACTGGTAACCCCGGTCCTGGCGGTTGGGGTGTTGTCGTCTACTTCAGTGATGGCTCAATTCACGAAATGGGCGATGCATCACCTTACACCACTAATAATAAAATGGAGATGCAAGCTGCGATCGCTGCCCTCCAATTTTTGCAAACATCTCAACAAGCTCAACCCATCACCCTCTATACTGATAGCGAGTACCTCATTAACTGCGTTACCAAGTGGGTAAAAGGCTGGAAAAACAAAGGCTGGAAAAAATCAGATGGTAAACCCGTCCAAAACCAAGACCTTTTAGAAATCTTAGATGAACTCAATAGCCAACAGGTAAAATGGCAATATGTCAAGGGGCATTCTGGTAATATAGGTAACGAACGTTGTGATGCGATCGCTCGCACCTATGCCAGTGGCAAAATCCCTTCTCTAGAGCAATTTTCTCCCACAAATCTTTATAAAAATTTACCTAAAACGAGTGAAACAAATGTAGCAAAAGTAGCTGATTATGACAAAAATTCTAGAATAATTAACCAAAATACACACCAAGTCACTACTTCTGCACCAGAAACAACCGTTATGGAACCATCAACTGGGCCAAATGCGGCCACAATCGATGAAAAATCACCGGAAATAAGGGTTTTGCAACTTCGCAACTTGGTCGAAACTTTGCGTATAGCTGACGAAATTTCCGAAAAAGGCTACTTAATTACTAGTTCCGAATTAGCAGATCTAATGGATGTCCACGCCAGTGCTGTTACCAGTAGAGGGGATCAGTGGCGCTGGCGAAATTGGATAGTCTCACGTGTGCGCCGTGAAGGAAATCAAATTCTTTGGGAACTAGAACGCGGGGATCAAGTGGGAGGTGAAGAGGAGTGATACCAATTCAAAATTCAAAATGACGCTCGCGGACACGGCTTAGCTGCGCTAACAAAATTCAAAATTAAGAAAACTAGATATCACAAGGGTTTGAGCTTGTGTATCAGGAGTATTCTTTTTTCAAATTGGTTAGGACTTACGCACTGAAGCCTGAAACATAGATCCCCCCTAGCCCCCTTAAAAAAGGGGGAACCTCCAAGCCCCCTTTTTAAGGCAGGGCTGTTTCATTTCATTTCAAACACAATTTGTCAAGATGGTCAGCGAGAAAAATTGTAAGTGAGAGTGACGACCAGATGAACTTTTAAGCACTTAAACAACAGTAAAATTGTTCATTTTATCGGCACGTTGGTAACAAAATAATCAATCTTTAATTGCTATAACCCTTGATTTTTCAGGCTATTTAGGGAATGAAACAGCCCTGCTTTTTAAGGGGGTTGGGGGATCTGAGTGCGTAAGTCCTGTTGGTATGAGAAAGCAGGGTAGGCAGGGGAGAAGACCCTGCCCCCTGCCCTACCCATCACTATATTTTCTTCCCCGCCATTCCCGTGGGGTGCGGAATGCAGATAAGAAGATTCGTAGCACAGCTAGGGGATCAGCTAAAGGAGAAAGCCAGAATAACCAACTGCCTTTGGCACTTTGGCGATCGTATGAAGGTGCGATCGCCAATAGCATACCAAACCGAATCACCACCAGAAATAAATTCAAACCCAGTAGGAGAAATGATGGAGTCGGTAGAGACGCGACGCCAGTCGCTACAACGGGGGGAACCCCCGCAACGCGCTGGCTCATTAATCGCGTCTCTAGTGAAGGTGACAGAGAAATCAACAAGTAAGTCAGGATTATTAAAAGTGGTAAACCTTGGACTGCAAAGAGTAGCCACAAATCACCCCATAGCTGAGAACGAGAGCTTGCATCTTTGAGGTCAAGACTCCGCCCCCATTCCTTCCATGTTTCCATCGCCCCTTCATACATCCGTACCTTTAGTACTTTTGCGCCATCTAAAAATCCAACTTTATAACCTTGAACAGCAATATTTCGTGCCAAAGTGACATCATCACAAAAAGAACTACTTGCGCTGCTGTAACCACCCACAGCCGCTAAAACAGAACGACGGCACAAAAAACACTGTCCATTTGCCATTACCCGTTCTGGCTGCTGTGTATTGATCCCAGCTGGGTCAAATCGGTAAAGCAGAGTCATCAACAAAGCCGGTTGTAGCCAGCATTCCCCTGGATATTTGAGAATGAATTGGGGTGAAAGGGAAACTAAGTCATAACCTTGTGCTTCGGCCGTCTTCATCAAGCCAGCAACCAAACCAGAATGCGGTTGAATATCAGCATCCAGTCCCAGAAACCATTCACTAGCTTCTGAGCTATCTAGAAAACCATTATGCAACGCCCAAGGACGTCCCACCCAACCAGAGGGTAAGGGGTCATCTGTCATCAAGCGAAAGCGCGGATCTTTTTGCTGCATCGCCTTTACCAAGTCGGGAGTACCATCACTGGAATTGCTATCTACAACAACAATTTCGCGAACTTCGTAGCTTTGCCGACTCAAACCAGCTAACAGAGGGCTAATACGAAGCGCCTCATTCAGCGTAGGAACAACAACACTCACCCTACCCAACAATTCTGGCGTTGGCTGTTGCGGTTCTATTGGCGGATGGCGTCTTGGCCCCTTTAGCAGACGCGAAAGTAAAATTGCCGTTGCTGGTACTTGGATAATTAGCAATACAAGGGAGATGGTGCTTTCTAGTATCAAGGCGTTGTCATTTGTCATTTGTCATTTGTCATTTGTCATTGGTTATTCTCCGTGTCCCCGCGTCCCCGCGTCTTCTCCATCTCCCCACTCCCCACTCCCCAATCTATCTATTTCAAAACAACTTTAACGCTTGCTGCTGAGACTTCTTGAGTTACTGGTTCAATAGCAACTTGAGCGGGTGTGGTTGAACTCCTGAACCACAACACCACTGCGGGAATTACACCTAGCACTGAGCCGAGTAACACAGGGATAAAGAACCCACCTGCTAAGCTGAGTCCGGCGGCGAAGGCAAAGTTACTTAAATAAACTACTAAAGGAAGATTAAGTTGCGATCGCTGTAATTTTATCGAAGTTTTTCTCCACAATAACCCTGCGATACTCATAAACACTGCACTAGTGCCAAACCAACCTGCATAGTTCTGGTAAGGTGTTCCAAAGAAATCTCCTGGTTGCTCCCAATACCAAAACGGTAGAGAAGATTGACTCATTGCTGGTTCAAGGGCAAAGTCCCAGCAAGTGAACAGCAAGGCGCCAACAGCTATAGCAGCAATATGGCGTCCCCAACTCGGTTTTTGGGCCACCTTCAAACCACATCTGGCAATTAAGTAAGACGATAAGCCAACATAAAACCAAGACAAAGGAATTGTAAAAGGAACTAACCCGCCAATCTTGTAACCTAAACCACTCAAGTAACCATAATCACCAAATGGAAAACCTGTGCTGGTTCCTAATAATTCACTTCCCAAAGAGATAAACACAGCCGGGAGCATAAATGCCAGCCAAGTTCCTAGTCCCAGCGTCCGGTAGGCATAAATAGAAACTGCTACTGTTCCAAAGATAATATCAACTACACCACCGCCAGCCATACTTAACTGTATGGCAGTTTCTCCAACCTGGGATAAATTTAAAATTATTTCGGCATGAGGTAAGACCAGTAGCATCCCTGCTAGTCCAAAAGCTTTTGACAAGATATGAGCAATGAGGCATACGCGCTCAGCAATAACAAGTTGTCTCATGATTATTCCTTAACTAAGATGTGACACGCGGCTACTCGGCTGCTAACAGTTTACAAATCTTTATCAATATATTTAACTACTTTGTGTTGAAATTCTCTACAAAGTTATCGTAAATTCAAGGGTTTAAGACCCCTCTGTTACAAAGTTGTCTTCGCCCTTGGCATTGGCCGAGCCAGACGCTCGCAAGTTCGCTATCGCCGGAAGCTTGCTACAGACGCAAGCGCTACGTCTACACGTAGACTCATTTTCAGTCGGGGTTTAAATCCCCCCGTCTGAAATGTTTTTAATTTTGACTCTTCTCTGCGAGACGCTATGCGTAGCTTGCTTCCCCGTAGGGGTACGACTCCGCTCAGGGCTAAATTTTGAATTTTGAATTGTTAATTGCTTTGCTTGACAAAAGCATGACAGGCTATAAGTGAAATAGAGTCTCTATTAACTCGACTTAGGGATCAAATAACGCTTTAGCCCTGTACTGGCAATATCAACCCATGTCAATTTTGAAAAGAGTTCCTTGGGTGTCCCTAGCGCTAGTGCTGCTTAGCTACAGTACTTTGGGCTGGGTAATATCTGAAACGCATCCTCCTATGTTTGTGTGGTCGGCGATTGTAGTTGGTATCTTGCTTTTAATACTAACTTTGACAACTCCTTGGCCAAAGGTGACATACTACTACACTCTTGTCTTTGAATCAAATATCCGAGCTTTTGGCGTTGCCGTTTTAGCAGCTTTCTTGTTCTTTATTATGCTTGCCTGGTTTAGGATATTTCTTGATACCTTACTGATTGTTTCGGCAACTATATTAGTCAGGATAGACTTTCAAGTAGCTGATTTGAAGAAAAAACTAGCTTTTTGGAGTGCGTCTATAGCTTCATTGACAGGTTTGGTCTTGGGCGTCCTTGTCTACAAGTTAGTAAATTCTGAAATTTTACTAATGTTATGACATAAAGAACATGATCATTCATGAAAACAGGCTTGACACAAGGGTTTGAGACTTAGATTTTGTTTTGAACTTTCATTAAAATATCCTGTAAAATTCCCGACTGCTGATACAAGTTGGGAATTCGATTGTTCAAAATTCAACGTGTTCAAACAGCAGCACAGACAGAAAAAAATCCATAATAAAAATTGACACCCAACTAGTAACAACTGCTTTTGTTGCTGATTCTCCTACTTCCTTTGCTCCTCCTTTAGTAGTTAATCCCCAACTACAGCCAATAACAGCAACTAGCACCCCAAAAATAAAACCTTTGAGCAAAATAATCAACAAATCTGAGGGGTCTAAAAAATCTCTGACTGATTCTAAAAAAATTTCTGGAACAATTTGATAAAACTCCCATGCAGCAACAACTCCGCCGATGATACCCGTAACTAAAGCAAAAACTGTCATCAAAGGCACCATCAAACAACAAGCAATTACTCTAGGAAGTACTAGATAATCAATTGGATCGGTTTTGAGCATATAAAGTGCATCAATTTGCTCTGTCACTTGCATTGCACCTATTTCGGCTGCAAAAGCAGAACCTACTTGTCCCGCCATAATACTAGCAGTCAAAATTGGAGCCAATTCTCTGCAAAAAGCCAATGCAAAAGCACCTCCCACAGCATTAACAGCACCAAATCGCACTAATTCTCTGGCTGTCTGAATAGTAAAAATCATTCCTGCAAAACCGCCCACAAGCAAAACTGGAGAGATAGAATCTGGGCCAGCAGTCACCATATGTTGCAAAATCTTGCGGTAGTAGGTTTTTCCCTGGAGTAAATGCAGCCACACTTGACCAAATAGCAGTAGTGCTGCAAAAGAGCGTACAATCCAACATTCTTCAAAATTTGTTTTTGGTTGCAATTCAAAGGGTTTGAAATTTAATAATATTTCCCATAATGTAATGTTAATAATCGTTTATGAACAGGATAAAATTTGTTATTTTTGTGTTGCTATTAATACTTTCGTTTTTAGTGGCACTTCCGGCTTTTGCATCTGTATGCAAGAATTACGATGTCTACGATGGGCTACGCCTACGCCACCAGATTTGTATTCTCAATATTAACCGAAGTGCAAAAACTTACTTTAGCCAAGCTTTTACGCATTTAAATTGTATATTTTGTGCTTAGGTTGTCAAGAGTCCAGACATCCGGTTCGGTTAAGATCCCCCCCTTAAAAAGGCTACGGTGTATACACAAGTCTTCTAGAGTTGCGCTACACGCTTTTGATCCCCCCAATCCCCTTTAAAAGGTGGGCAAAACAAAAGTTCTCAAAATCCTCCTTAAAAAGGAGGATTTAGGAGGATCGACGATGATTTTGGTTTTCTATAGAGATGTATGTACACCGTAGCTTAAAAAGGGGAGCGACTGCGGTCTTTTTCGTTTATACACAGATCTACCTGAATCTTTGTATCAAAATAGTTAATTTTTGGTCTTTGAGTGAAATTTTATCGAAAAATCATCATATATAGCCGTAGTCACACAGGTTAGGACATTTTGAAAGCATGGAAGCTAGGAATAGTAATACTTTTACCTCCTGCCTCCTGCTATAGTAAAAAAAATCTAAACAATATATTAAATTTGCATTCTCCATAATTCTTTTACCAGGCAGTGTTTTCTCGAAATTTTATTAAGTATTTATAGAGAGTTAAATGACCGAGGCGTTTATTTCTTACTCCCGCAAAGATAAAGACTTCGTTAAAAGACTTCATGAAGCGCTCAAGCAACACAAGCGTGATATTTGGGTGGATTGGGAGGGAATTCCGTTTACGGCAGATTGGCGCAAAGAAATTTATGAAGGAATTGAAAAAGCTAATAATTTTATCTTTATTATTAGTCCGAATTCAGTCGTTTCTGAAGTCTGCGGTGAAGAGATTGCATACGCCCTCAAACACAATAAACGTTTAGTGCCAATAGTGTGGCAGTATGTTGAGGGTGTTCATCCTGAATTAGCCAAAATTAACTATATTTTCTTCCAGGAAAGTAATGATTTCAATACAGCCTTGCAATCATTACTCCAAGCGCTTGATACTGATTTAGCTCATGTTAAAGAGCATACCCGCTTACTCATGCTGGCTTTGGAGTGGGATCGGCAAAAACGCAACAATAGTTACTTGCTGCAAGGTAGCCAACTAGAACAAGCAGAACAGTGGTTCACTACAGGAGCAGGGAAAAAACCTTTAATTACACCACTCCAACAAGAGTATATCGGCGAAAGTCGTAAAGCCCAAAGGGCACGTCACAGAACAAGACTCATTCTTATTACTATAGGGTTGGTTATTTCAACAGGATCGGCTATTGTTGCAGCAATTGGGTGGAAGGAAGCCGATCGCCAGCGCATAGCAGCACAAAAATCCGAACTTCAAGCCATAATTTCAGCGTCAGATGCACGTTTTACCGTAAATAGAGATACCGTTGATGCCTTAATAGAAGGTTTAAAAGCCGGGAAGAAACTCAAAGAACTGGATACAGCCAAAATCACGATTCCAAATCAGGAACGGGCAGAAGTGATGAAGGTATTGGGACAGGCGATTTATTGGGTAACGGAACGCGATCGCCTGAACGAAAACGATGCCATCAATAGCGTTAGTTTCAGTCCTGATGGCGAGATTCTTGCTACTGCTGGTGCAAACAGGACAGTGAAAATCTGGAATAAGCATGGTCTTTTACTCAAACCTTTAGAAGGGCATCAAGATACTGTTATAAGTCTAAGTTTTAGCCCTGACAGTCAAATACTTGCTTCTGCCAGTTTAGACGGGACGGTGAAACTCTGGAGCAAACAAGGCAAGGAACTTAAAACTTTTGAGAAGCTCAATACTGGAGTTCGCACTGTGAGTTTCAGCCCTGACAGCAAAACCCTTGCCTTTGGCAGTGAGGACAACAATGTGAGGCTCTGGAATCGAAAGGATCAAAAATTCCAAATCCTTAAGGGTCATAATTATGAAGTCTATAGCGTGAGTTTCAGCCCCGATGGTCAGATATTACTCTCTGGTAGTAGAGACAGGAAGGTAAAACTGTGGAACAAACAAGGTAAGGAACTCAAGACTCTAAAAGGGCATACTAATACAGTCACTAGCGTAAGTTTCAGTCCCAACGGCCGTATTTTTGCCTCCGCCAGTTTAGACAAAACAGTGAGACTCTGGAATCGAGATGGTAGCTTCATCGAAAAATTGAACACACAAAATAGGCAGGGCAGTTCTATCTACGGTGTGAGTTTTAGCCCTGATGGTCAGACTCTTGCCACAGCGAATGATGATAGCACTGTAACACTCTGGGACATAACAAACCCCCAGAAACCCCAGGAACTAACTACCTTCAAAGGACATAGTAGTACAGTCAATAGCGTGAGTTTCAGCCCCAATAGTCGTACCCTGACTTTGGCCTCTGCTAGTAAAGATAAGACACTAAAACTATGGCAAATTAACTATCCTTGGCTAACCCTTCTTAAACACGATGATGCAGTCAATCGCGTCAGCTTCTCACCCGATGGAGAGGCGATCGCCACTGTCACTAATAACGGGATGGTAAAACTGTGGAACCCACACCAGAAGACTAGCAAAAACTTACAAGAGATTTCCTATCCAATATGGGATGTCAGTTTCAGTCCTGATAATCAGATATTTGCTACTGCTAGTGAGGACGGAAAGGTGAGACTCTCGAATCGGCAGGGTAAGGTATTTAGGACTCTCAAGCACATGAACAATAGCGATCGTGTCCGTTGTGTGAGTTTTAGCCCAGACGGCAAGATAATTGCCACCGCAGGTGACGACAAAATGGTGAAACTCTGGAATCGCCAAGGACGGCTGTTAAAATCCCTCAAGCATAATCATGCTGTCTTTAGTGTGAGTTTTAGCCCCAACAGCAAGATGATTGCTAGCGCTAGTTTCGACAAAACTGTAAAATTCTGGAACCTTGAGGGGAAGGAGCTAAACTCCCAGAATTATGGTGATGTTATCTATAGCGTAAATTTTAGCCCCGACAGCAAAATAATTGCGATCGCTGTGGGCAATAGCGTCAAACTCAGGCAGCTTCATGGTGGTGAGATCAGCCTCAATGGACACACTGCTGCAATTTCGCAAGTAGCTTTCAGTCCTGATGGTCAAATGATTGCTACTGCTAGTGATGACAAAACGGTGAAACTCTGGCACAAAGACGGTACTTTGATTACCACTCTGATTGGACACTATGCTGAAGTCAATAGTATCAGTTTTAGCCCTGATAGTAAGACTCTCGTATCTGGTAGTAAAGATGGCACAGCAATTTTGTGGAATATAGAAAATCTTAACTTAGATGGGCTAATGGGACGAGGGTGCGATTGGCTACAGGATTATTTACATAATAATACTAGTAATAGGAGCGATACCTACGACAAGCATCTTTGTGATGGAGTGAAAACTCAGATTGGCTCTTAATTCAGCCAAATTGTGCTTTTCTTCTAAGTATATTGTGAATAATCGCTTAATAAATTATTTGTGCTATTTTTTACATTTTTTAATAATCTCTAGCTTGATTTTATTGTTTATATGCTTAAAAAATTGAACTATTTTGCATAAAGTTTAGGGTAAAGCTAGTTAAATATAACAACATAAATATTAAAGGAAATCATGGTAGATAAAAAAGGGACAGGTTGGATACCAGACTACCCTGATGTTAGGGACTACCACATAGGCAAAATCAAAGATAAGCTAGGGACAAAATTTCAGGATCTACAAATAACCAATGATGCACAAGAACCTCTAGCTGAAATTTTAGATTTAATCAGAAATACCCCAGGTATCTCCCCAGATAAAATTGAGAAGATTGAGAAAACGATACGTGGAAGTTTTAAGTTAGTTAAAGCTTTTACTTTGACTAACCAAACTTTTTTAATTTATGGAAGTGTAGGTTATGAAGTATATGAACTTCAAAAACTTTTGCTAAAACTTCTCAAATATAAAGATAATTTTGAAAATCCCACCAGTGAAATTTGTGATTTCATGAAATCACTGGATGAATTAAATCAAGTTTTTAACTTTAATTTAAATGAGGATTGTAAAGTAGATAATTTCCAATACATTATTGAATATGGTTATTTTGGTAAAATCACTGAAGAAACTGTAAATAAATTCAATAAAGCCTTTAGAGATTTAAATGAATTAACTAATAATTTTGTTGATAAAACTACGCTTTATATTCTAACATGTCTCAACCAAATTTTAGAAGCTAGATATCCAAATGAAAGCCAGGAAGTGGAACTTCAATCACAGCAATGGCAAAAAAATCTTCAAGAAATTCAAAATCAAATATTAAAATTACCAAATTTAAAAGAGTTAAACAACAACAAAAATTTTTCAAAATTATTGGATACATATCATCCATCAATCGAGATATTTCCTGACAATCACTCTAACATAAATGATAATGAAGAAGATTATATTGGTAGTTGTAACAAAAGAGTTGAAAAATTACAGTTCCGGTTGATACAGTTAGAAGAATTCAATGGATTAGTAACAGGATATTTTGACTCACTGACAGAGCAAGCAGTTAGATATTTTCAAGCTAAGTATGGACTAAAAGTGGATGGTATAGTTGGCAAAGAGACTTGGAGAGTTTTAGATAACCTAGTTATTCTAAAAAATCTATCGCTAGGTTCAAAAACTCCAGAGTTAGATTCTCAAACTGTACAGAACAACAAGCTGTTAATTATTGCAGCTTCTTCACCAACACCTATTGTACTTTATGAAATTATTTTAAAAATTTTTCAAATAAGTGAATTGAAAGTAGAAGACTTTATTAGTGACAAAGGATTTCAGCGACAAACGCTTAGCGATGAAAAAAATCAAGAAGAATTGAAAAAAGAATATTCTAGTTCTCAAAATGAGTTTCAACGAGCAAAGAAAGAATTGCAAAAAGCAATTGATTTGATAGTTACATGGGTTTATAGAATAATTTCTCCTGTGGCTCAACATACAAATCTTGAAACAGCTGTAAATAATAGTTTAGAGCAGCTGGACAAATCATTTGATAAATGGTTATCTGATAAATTCCCTCAAGCTCAAAAACAGCAAGATGAAGAAAAAGTTCAAGCATTTATGGAGGTAATCAGAGAACTGCAAAAACAAATTCCTTCAGAAAAATCAAACATTTATCGCAAAGTAGAACAACAAACAAAATTGTTAAAAGAGTGGAATTTTAATCCATTATTTATACCTGTAGCCCTTTCCAGAATTTTAAGCTTTAAAGAAGCCGTTAAGAATATTAAGAGCAAGAGTAGTAAATCACTACAGCAAAACAGGATATCCAATTCTCTACAAAAGATAGATGAAATCTTTAAGTCTCTCATTTTTTTACAAGAGAGAATAGAAAATAATAAGGCTAAGTTCAAGGCGCAACAAGAAAGAGAAAGTAATAATACTCAATTCCAGCCAGAAGAAGATAAAATAGAAGTCTTATATCGTAAGAAATTGAGAACAGTTATCCAAATTCTACCACCGCAAACCCATGTAGAACCAGAGTTAGAAAAAGAACCTGACTTTCAAGGTAATTTACAAACTATTCTCATAGAATGGGATTTAGAAAAAAGAATCAGAGAAAAACAACAAGGCCAGCCAAACGCTCAAAAAATTGTAAATTTATTATTACCAGAATTTGTGGATTTAAGCTTTTGGTGTTCTCCTATTGAAGACCAAGGCTCATTGGATTCATGTACAGCACATGCTGGGATTGCCTTAATGGAGTATTTTGAAAAAAGAAGTTTTGATAGGCATATCGATGCTTCTCGACTGTTTCTTTACAAAGTAACACGCACTTTAATGCATCGCCAAGGTGATGTGGGAGCATCTCTTCGAGAAACAATGAAGGCAATGGCATTATTTGGTGTGCCTCCAGAGGAATACTGGCCTTATCAAGAAGATAAGTTTGATGAAGAACCAACTAACTTCTGCTACTCTTTCGCCCAGAGTTATCAAGCGCTGAAATACTTCCGTCTAAATCCTGCCGGTACTTCAGAAGATATACTGTTATTTCGGATTAAGACGGTTTTAGCTGCTGGTTTTCCTTGTGCATTTGGGTTTACTATTTATGATTCCATCGACAATGACTCAAACCAAAAAGGTCATATCCCTTACCCAGTTGAGAAAGATAAGGTAAAAGGAGGTCACGCTGCTGTTGCAGTTGGCTATGAAGACTATAAGGTAATAGAAAATGCTGATGGTATGGTGTCACAAGGAG
Source organism: Nostoc sp. CCY 9925 (assembly GCF_963920935.1). Taxonomy (NCBI): domain Bacteria; kingdom Bacillati; phylum Cyanobacteriota; class Cyanophyceae; order Nostocales; family Nostocaceae; genus Nostoc; species Nostoc sp. CCY 9925. The sequence continues at coordinate 18,875 of NZ_CAWUDO010000075.1, forward strand.
CATTACTGATTAGAAACTCTTGGGGAAATGATTGGGGAGAAGGCGGTTATGGTTGGCTTCCCTATGACTATGTATTGAAAGGGCTGACAGCTGATTGGTGGTCGCTGCTCAAATCAGAGTGGTTTGAGACAAGAAACTTTGGGTTAGTAGACGAGAACAACTGGGCGTCTGATTTGGGAAGCCCACCTCCGCCTTATCAACCTAAATCCAATCCCGTGCCTTCTGGGAAGGGAAATAACCAAACGGAATCTGATGCCAAGAAAGTTAAAAAAAACAAGCAACTCGACTAAATCGCTTAAAATAGAGCAAAAAATGGTTCCTTCCAAACGAGTTGATTTTTTATTAATATCGGGAATTGCGATCGCTCACAATTCGCCTGATATTAGGTTCGGATGAATACTTATAGTTAGGACAGACCCTGAGACAGGGAAACGCAAAGACGCGGAGAATTTTGAATTATAAGTAGTTAAAGGAACTTGATATGACACTGCAATCATGGGAAAGTAGCGATCGCTATTTTTAATTCTAGTATTTCAGAGGGTACAACAGACGGTTTATGTTTTTATGGAACTCCATCATAATTAAACCCAGATTAAACAGAAAAAACACTGAGAACAATTTAGAGTGCCTGTGACAGGGATCGCTCTGATTTAGGAGGCTCAATTTACAAAAGATCGAGTATTCAAAGCTATTTATCTACAACCTCATAAATTCTAGAATTATTTACCCCAGCTTATTTATAAACACGATGAAATATGCCACTTTTGTATTGCTATTAATACTCTCTTTTTCAGTGGCACTTCCGGCTTTTGCATCTGTATGCAAGAATTACGAGGGTCACCAGATTTGTATTCTCAGTATTCACCGTAGTGCTAAAAACTATTGGGAATACAGGGCATCTGTGAGCATAGATGGAGTAAAAACACCTATTGAAGTCTATAATTGCCATCAACGAGTTAAAATTCAACAAAATGGAACTGTTTTGCCTTTTGAGCAAAAAAGTGCTGGTGAAATGATATGCAACTTTTTTAATTCTTCTCGGCGCTAAAGACCCGCCAGATAATCAAGACCGTAAAACCTAGATAGGCTAGTACAGTTAACCATTCTTGCCAGCTACCGAATATATTGTTCATCACCAAAAGCCAAAAATAAATACTTTTATAACAGGGAACAGGGAATAGGCTTAAAAGATGTTGTTGCTCTCAAACCTTTTGTGCCTAGTCCGTTTAATTTTACTTTTTACTCAGCATCGTTTCGGTGAAATTATCAAATACTCTTTTTTTTGTACACCTGCGTCTTCTTGAAGCTGCTAGTTGCTTGCTGTATTTTGCTCATTCGGTTAGAGATCAAAATTACTCTAAAAATTTTTCGCTAATTTTCCGGAATCAATAATACTAGAGTGGTATTACATATCAGAGCATCGATAATTATACTGAACTTCTATAACTAACCTACGGGGAATATAGCCCCATTATTTCAAAAGCCCGGTCATCAAAACTGGGCTTTTGATATTTAATACACTCATTAAAAGGCAATAAAAATGGTGCAACTTGTAGGCGCGACAACTTACCCCATAATTAAAATCCCTTGATTTTAGGACGCATTTACACTGTGTAAGCAATCTCGTTTAAAATATTTATTTGATTTTTTCCATTAGAGCCTTATAAAGTAAAAACAAAATTACTCTAGGGTCACACAGCTAGCTGTGCAACCCTAAACAATGGTTAAGTACAACAGTGGACTTACTTAGCCTGGATTGGTGTTAGAGCTACACCTTTGTAATAATGTCCCAAAATTTGCAGGTGGTTGACTCCTTGACGAGCCAAATTGTATGCTCCCCATTGACTCATGCCTAAACCATGACCGAAGCCAAGTCCTTGGAGGACAAAACTACCATCCGCTCCTTTGGAAACATTAAAGCGGGTACTTTTGAGTTTGAGCGCTGTCCGCACTTGTTCGCCCTGTAAGACTTTCGTGCCCTTGTTGCCGACAATTTTCAGGACTTTGACACTCCTAAAAGGCGAAAATGTTTCTGGAACGATCGCCGTTACACTACCTACCTCAGGAAATTTAGAGCTAATTTCGCTAGGGGAGAAGCTTTTGACCCAATTACACTCACTGATATTTTGGTCGTAGTCTTGAACAGCACGTAGGTAGGGTAAGGCATTTCCCCAAACATCTTCCACGTTTTCGGTATGTCCGCCAGAACAAGCATGGAAAACTGAGAGAATAATCTTGTTTTTATAAGTTAGTACTTGCCCTCCTGTTTCATCGACTGCTTTGTAAGTAGCAGGAGATTCGCTAATCACACCTTTGTAAATTTGCCAGCGGTCGGGAGTGTTGCCTAAATCGTAAACGGGATTATTCCGTTGTTTTTCTCGTTCGTAAAGGGCATAGGTGCGGGCTGCGATCGCCTGGGCTTTCAAAGCTTCTTGAGGCCAACTAGCATTCATTTCACCACCGAGAACGCTGTAGAGATACTCTTGGTCATCAACCCAGTTAACAGCAGTTAAGCCTTTTTCTGTGGGGACGACCAAAGTTCTGCCCCGATACCAGCGATCGCCAATGTAAACAAATCCTTTACCTGTCGGCTCAATCCAAAATAAACCAGACTGCCATTTATCTAAAGCCACTCCGCCAGGAACCGCTTGAGCATAAAACGCACTCATGGCCGGTAATTGTCCCAAAGTCCGGCCAGTACTATCCTTAACGATCCCAGTTGTGGAACTGCCGACTTTTACCTGATTAACCCCCCTCTCAATTGCTACGCGCAAGATTACAGCCGCTTGAGCTGGGGCAACCAAAGCTATCCATAAGAGAATGCTTATCCACCAATGACGTACTTTAATCTGGGAAAGTAAAGAGCCTAAGTAAAGTTGGAATTTCATGCTGGTCATCTAAACATCACATTAGTATTTGTTTGACGCTCTCGATTATGGCGTCTACTACTTTAAGATGAGACACTTCTCCAACGTCGGAGGTTGCCACCTCTTACTAATTATGCATTTAGGTTTAGCTATCAGATGGCAGCCCATAGTAAATACTTGCCAAAACATTACAGCTTTTGGCAAGATCTTTAAATTTGAAACCCTATTTTGGCGTTAGTCCCCGCAGGCGGACGAGAGTTTGTGTAGTCGCGATTTCTAATCGCTTGGATTATTCTCTCTCCAGAGTCATAGAAGAGCGTTAATAAAACCTTCTGCCCTCTGCCCTCTGCCTCCTGCCTTCTCAAATGCTACAGCCAGGGCCTTCAAGACCTTCTGGAAAACTGATTAATTCCAAGTAATCTGGATTTGCTAGGAACTGTTTTGCTGCTAGTAACCCGGCAATGCTCCAAGTTTGATAAATTCTCGCTTCTTTGCCAATTAAACGACCATTATTACCATCGTAGTATTCCGGGAATTTATCTTCAAATAAACGACTTTCGGCAATGGCGATCGCTTCTTGGGCAAGTTCTATCCTACCTGTTTTCTGTGCGGCAGCGGTAAATAACCACAATAAAACAGGCCAGTTCCCACCGTTGTGATAAGACCAAGCAATGTTCTTAGTGTCACATCCTGTAACAATTCTCCACTCCAAACCTTCCAAAGCTGGAAAGCAGATTTTGACAGGCATATAGCCAATCAAGTCTTGCCAGCGTTCGGCAAACAAATTCATGATACTTTGAGATTCCTTTTCGCTTGCCAAGGAAGCTAAGATTGCCATCAGATTTCCCAAAGTAAAAAAGCGAAAATCCATCCGTCCCGGCCCCAAATTCCCGGCTAAATATCCTCCAGTTTCAGGTAACCACTCGGTCAACCAACTGGGGATAGATTCTGAATGGATGTTAAATTTATTCGCAACTTCTTTACCAAATTCGTTACCTTTGTAACGATAAATTTCCCGCAATCGCTGTACGTCTAGCCAGTAGTAATTGGCGATATGGTATTTTAAAGCTCCCAATCGCCGATTAACTTTATCCAGATAACTCTCACCATTGCCATCTGGTAAAAGTAATTCCTTAGCTGCCCTCAAGGACGCATAAAATAATACCTGAATTTCTAAAGGATGTTCGTAAACTCCCAGGCGACGGTCAATCATAAACGCGCCATCGGGAACTAACATTGTTGGATACATGGAAAAGCGATGTACCAAACAAAGATCTAAAATTAACTTGATTCCTACTTGAAAATCTGGCTGACGCGCTAAAGCCAAATCGCCTGTAGCTTTTTCATAAGCCCGTAAGAGCACAATCCACCACATAAAAGAATCAACTGGAGGAACACGAGCGATGGCTTGTTCGCCAAAATCAGCAACCAAAAATTCCTCACTTCCATTGGATTGGACTTTGAAACTGGCAGGCATTAACCCTGCCCCTGGCTCAAAGCAGTCCATCTGCTTTTCATGACTTTGTAATTTCAGTGTTTCTATTAAAAAATTGCGGACAATATCTGCTTTGCCGTACATGAGAAACACTAAAGCAGAAGGTACAAAATCCCGGAGAAAACACTGGTCATAATTGAGTGCATCTGAATGTGGATCGTGAGCGGCTACCGTACCGATGGGCTTTCCTTGATAATAAATTATCGACTTTTCCAGAAATTTCCAAGCTTCTGCTTCTAGCAAACTGTTCTTATTGCTTGTCCGAGTCATAGATGTCTAATTCCACTAATGGTATGTATAGCAGTTGAAGCAGAATTTAGGGCATAAATTAATCTAAAACCCCTATATCAATAGACTTTCAAGCGTGTTGCCTATTGCCTATTCCCTGCTATATCGCTCAATCGTGGAAAGTACGCCAGCTAAACTCTTAAGCCGACCAGGTTTCCCGGAAATCAGCATACAGAGTCAATCCACCATCGACAAACAGCGTTTGTCCGGTGATGTATGCGGCTTCATCTGAAGCTAAAAAAGCTACTGCGTTTGCCATTTCTTCAGTAGTGCCAGCCCGCCCCATTGGGATATGACTTTCCACGATCGCCTTTTTTTCAGGGTCATCTATCCAGGCTTGATTCATTGGTGTGATTGTCGCTCCGGGGGCAACGGCGTTAACACGAATACCTTGACTAGCGTATTCCAATGCTAAACTTTTGGTCAGATTTTCCATACCGCCTTTGCTAATAGAATAACTGATATACATCGGTCGAGGAATAATTTCGTGAACGCTGGAAATATTAATAATTACTCCCCGACGATTAGCAGACAGTAAGTGTTTAATAGTTTCACGGGCGCAGAGATAAGCACCCCGGAGATTTACTGCAATCACTCGGTCAAAATCTGCTGTGGTAACTTCATGAGAAGGACTTTCTGTTTGAATGCCAGCATTGTTGACGAGAATATCTAGACTGCCAAATTCCTGAACAACAGTGTTGACCATCTCAACAATATCTGACTCTTGGGAAACATCTCCCTGAACTAGCAGGGACTTCACACCACAATTTTCAATATCTCCACAGGCTTTCTGCAATGCCATCTCTTGTGTTTGTGCCGCGGTATCAGGGTCTTTGCGGTAATTGATAGCGATATTGCACCCTTGTTGAGCAAATTTGATAGCGATCGCTTGACCGATACCTGATGTTGCACCTGTAATTAAGGCATTCTTTCCTTTTAACCCTATCATATTTCCTCACTTAAAAGATTTTGTATTTTAGATTAAAAGTTTTAATTACTATCTTGTAAAATAGAATTCCAAACAATAAGTACATAAATAAAAGTATTTACTGTTATTCGGAACAATCACAATGGCATTGTGTAATTAATTATATCCCGCTACTTACTATAGGAATCCGATTTGATTTATGAAAAAAATCCATACACTTCTAATCCTCTTCTTCACTATTGCCTATTGACTATTGCCTGTTCCCTGCCTCTACGAGTAATTTCAAAAATCAAATACTAGTCCTATAGTGCCTGGAATTTACTATGAATCCAAGAATTTGGATTTTGGATTTTAGATTATTTCTTGAATCCAAAATACAAAATCCAAAATTGACACGATTCCTATCGCAAATTCGCTGGTATCTCTTGAGGAACTACCCAATAGTAAATAGTTTTGCCCTCTACATTCAGCGTTTGCTCTGGTTTCCATTTGCCCATATCGAAAGCGTGGGAAACAATCCGAGTACCAGGTTTGAGTTGTTTTAGAAGTATGGGGCGGAGTTTCTCGTTGATTTCTGGTAATAGGTAAAGTGTGACTACTGTTGCTTCACTAAAATCAGTGTTGAACAAGTCCTGCTGGACAAATTTCACGCGGTCTGTGACTCCTGCTTTCTTCGCATTCTCATTAGCTTCTTTGATGCGTTGGGGGTCAATATCTATGCCCACACCCCGCGTACCAAAATTTTGTGCCGCAGTAACCACAATTCGCCCGTCACCACTCCCAAGGTCGTAAAGTACATCATTTTTGCCCACTTTTGCCACTTTTAACATTGCATCCACCACTGGCTGTGGTGTTGGCACATAAGGAACATCACCAGGGCGTTCTTGCGGTTGAGTTGTTGGTGTAGCTGTAGGAGTTACTGTTTCAGTCTCAGCCGTTAAAGTAGAAGGTTCTGTCGGAGTTTCAGTACTACGCTGTTCCGTCGTACACCCAGCAATTCCGAAGCTGCTAATACTAACCCCTGTAACCAGTAAAAACAGAATTTTTTTGAAGTTCATGAATTTTCTCCTTTGTGATTTGTAATTGGGCATTGGGCATTAGTTATTTATTCTTCCTCCCCCTGCTTCCCCTGCTCCCCCTGCTCCCCCTGCTCCCTCATCTCCCCCGGTGGTTATTCCAGAGCAACAGTGGAATACCTGCTGCGACAACTAAAACACCTACAATTGCTCCTACGCCTGTGTAAACTAAGCTGGAATACAGTAAGTAACCGCAGACGGCGCAAAAAAGTAATGGTGTGAAGGGATAAAATGGCACGCGGAATGGGCGCACTATGTGGGGTTCCCGCATCCGCAAGACGATTAGTGATACGCCTGAAAGTAAGAAGAAGAACCAAAACACCGGGGCGGTGTAATCCACCATTGTTTGAAAGCCTTTGCGGGTGAGTGTGCCTAAAACAACTAGTGCTAAGGCGATCGCTGCTTGCAACAATAAGGCATGGGTAGGGCTGCTAGGACGTTGCTGCCAGCGTCCCATAAAACCAAATAGAGAAAAATCTTGTCCCAGTGCGTAATTGGTACGCGCTCCAGTAAAAATTGTGGCGTTAGTTGCCCCTAAAGTGGCGATCGCAATCAGGATGCTGATGAATAAGGCTCCCGGTGCGCCCCAAAGCGATCGCATTAAATCTGCGGCTACTGCTTCTGACTGTGCCATGTTGGCTAATCCCAGTCCCCGCAGGTAAGCTAGGTTGATCAGCAGGTAAATGGCGGTGATTATACCAATACTCCAAATGAGCGATCGCACGATGTTACGTCGTCCATTCTGAATTTCTGCCGAGATGTAAGCGGCTTCATTCCAACCGCCGTAGGACAGCAGCACAAACACCATCGCCAATCCCCAAGTTCCTGATGATGCAGATTCTATGGGGGCGGTAAAATTAGGAGTGGCACTCAGCCCAAGAATTACTACCAGCAATAAACCCAGAACTTTGGCAACACTCAGTAAGTTTTGTGTCCACTTACCTTGCTGCAAACCGACAATGTTCAAAGCAGTTAAAAGGGCGATCGCTACTGCTGCGTAAATAGAAGCTGAAAACGTGCCTAGCCGCCATATTTGTGAAACATAATCGCCAAAAACAAATGCCAAAATAGCAATGGAACCAGTTTGAATTACTGTCATCCGTGCCCAAGCAAATAAAAAGGCGACTCCTCGCCCGAATGCACGTTTCAAATAGTAGTAAGCACCTCCAACATCAGGATAAACTGTTGCTAATTCTGCATAGCACAGCGCTCCTACCAGAGATATTACGCCACCGATGAACCAAAAAAGTAGTACCGCAATATCACTACCCGCTTGATTTGCTACTAAAGCCGGGGTTTGAAAAATCCCCGCCCCGATGACAATACCAACAATCAGAGCTACTGCATCTGGTAATGTCAGTGATGGCTTGGGTGATGCTGTTTCAATTATCTCTGTTTGATCAAGCAAATTGTAGTCTTTAGGTCTACTCACATTAGTTCCTCATTTAGTGTTGAGCAGGGACTTTTTGCTTTGTTTCATCAAAAATTACCTCAGATAATCAATTTCATTGAAATGAGAATATGAAACTCATATCCATATCTCGATATAGAATATAGTTAAATATAAATGTGACGCAAAAATGACAATCAAGATAATCAATTAATTACTAATTCATGATTATCAGCCAATACAAAATGTAGATAGTGCCAGTTATTTTGGCATTATCACTGTTTGCATATTAGCTTGATTTCAGTCCTTCTAAAAGACTAGAAAAACTCACTCATAAAAACTTCTCCCACGAGTGTGATTTTAAGTAGACTAAAGAATGATAAATAAACTAACTAAAGAATGATTGACTAACAAAGGGTAATTGTGCGTTGCTCGCTAGAGCGGGTAGAGAGAGGGAGAGGCAACAGGCAATAGGTAATTAGTACTTTTCATATTCACTATTGCCTGCTTGCGTGACTTATCGAAATTAAAGCGGATTAGTATAATTAAAAAAATCTCTGAGAATTTGCACAAACTTCAAAGTATTTTCAAAGTGAATATTATGTCCAGCATTCTCAATTATTTTTAGCTGGGCAAATTTACATACTTTAGACATTTCTATATTAATACATACAAATTTTTCATCATATTCACCAGCTAATAAAAGCGTAGAGATTGTATTTTCTGGTAGCTTTGACCATAAATTAGGCTGGCGTCCAGTACCCATGAAGCGCAATGATTTATCCAATTCTTGAGGATTGTTGTGCAAGCGATTTTCTACCATTTTTTCATATTGTGGATGATTTTTTATATAACCAAAAATTGGTTGATTATACCAATTTGAGAGAAAATCAGCAAAAATAACTTTATTAGTAATTCTTGTCAATTTCTTGCCTATTTGCGTATCACGCTTAATTCGTTCTAATCGTTCTGCTTCTGTTGCCAAACCTGAGGTAGCTGATTCGAGTATCACTTTGAAGAAACGTTCGGGAAAATGTAAAGCTAAGTATAAAGCTAATCTCCCACCCATTGAATAACCAACTAAAAAGCATTTGGTAATTTCTAATTTATCTAATAAGTTAATTATCGCCTGGGCGGTGTTGGGCATTGAATAGTATTCATCTCCACCTAAAACTTGAGTTTTGCCGTGTCCAGGCAGATCAAGTGTTAAATAAGAAAATTCATCAGATAATAATTTTATTGCTTCATCAAATTCATCAATGTTACCCATGAAGCCGTGTATAAAAAGAATTAGTTGTTTATCTGTTTGATTAATTAAAGAATAGTTAAAATGATAATTTTCTAAAATCATAAATTTAGGTTTTTGATAAATACAAATTTAATAAATATCATCTAAAATCATATATTTAGTAAGTAGAACTGTGTGAAAAATTAAATGTTTGTAGTCAGGAGTTTAGTCCTAAAAAAAAGGGCTAGAGCCTCTTACTAGTAGCTAAGTTTAGCTAACGTTGTATTAGTTAACATAGTTTGATTTATTTTCACCGACTTACTTAAATTGAAAACCATAAATTAACCCTGCCGCAGACAAAAATAGCACACTACCAAAGATAGATGTAATCAATACATTATATAGTTTATCCAAATGAGAACATTCAGAGAATTTATAATTAATACTAACTTTTGTTAAAAAACAAGTATTATTCAAAAATATTGTTTTTGAATAGTTAATATGTATAGTACTCCTATTTGATTGCGTGAAAAAAACTCGCCCTCATTTCAAAAAGGCTGATTTACCACTGCAAAGATAGCAAGGAACAGGCAACAGGCTGAAAATTTTTTGATAGCAAGGTTTGAGGCTCGGTTTTTATCCGCAACTATGCTTGAACTGCTAGAAATTCAAAAATCAAAGCCGATTGCTATCTGAAGTCGATATTAGCTATCGATTAAAAGTCTAAATAATTAAAAATTGTCTAAACTTTTGAGGCAACACCAATGATTCACCACATTTCTATTGCAGCAAATAACCCCCGTCATGTTGCTGAGGTTTTAGCTAAAGTTTTGGGCGGAAAAACTGCTCCATTTCCTTCACATCCTGGAAGCTATGTAGCAGTAGCTTTGGATGAACAAGGCACTCTGATTGAAGTTTATCCACTGGGTACTGAGTTGATTCCTGGTGATGGCGAACAACAAGTTCAATTTCGTGAAAATAATAATATTAGTGAATTTAATGCAGTCCACGCGGCTGTGAGTGTACCTATTAGTCAAAAAGAGATTGAAGAAATTGCTGCCACTGAAGGATGGCGGATATTGCATTGTAGCCGAGGCCCATTTGAAGTGATCGAATTTTGGATTGAGAACCGCCTGATGATAGAATTGCTCAGTCCAGAAATTGTGTATCAGTATCTCAATTTTGTTCAAAAGCAAAATTTGGAAAAGTTTTTTGCTCCTGCTGCTGAAGTAATTGCATGAGTTGAAACTAATAAGTCAAAGTTCAATAGTAAGAACAAAAAAAATTCTTGTTTTACTTTTGAGTTTTGACTTTTAATTATTTGTATATCAATCGACTGCAAAACCTATGCAGGTTAATCAAGATTGAGGCATTGCATAACACTAGGATGAATTTAGGGAGGCAGAAGAAGCAGGAGGAGAGACTTTATGATTTCCTAAATTATCCCGCAAATATGCAACACTAATATTAAGCTATCTTAAGTTTAGGAAGATAACAAAAAGCTAAATAAAGTCTCAAATGTTTGATTTACAAATTCCTACAGCTACAGAAAATAAAGCTATTGTGATTGGGGGAAGTATTGCTGGACTGTTGACAGCTCAAGTACTGACCAAGTACTTTGATCGCGTGATAATTGTAGAGCGCGATCGCTTTCCCGAACAACCCGAACAACGTCACGGTGTACCCCAAGCTTATCATGTCCATGTTTTACTCATTCGGGGTCAGCAAATTTTAGAGCAGCTGTTTCCTGGCATCATCGCAGAATTAACTAATTCAGGGACACCGATTATGGACTCGGTAGCAGATTGTCCTTGGCTGGGTTTTAACGGTTGGGCACCACGCTTTTCTTCTCATTTAACCAGCTGCGCTTGTAGCCGTAATCTCTTGGAGTGGACTATCCGCCGCCGTCTAGCAGCTAATGACCGGATTGTATTTGTACAAGCAGCACAGGTAACTAACTTGCTGTCTAACCCTAATAAAAGCAGCATTACAGGAGTACGAGTCAGCTTTCGCAACGAACCCGAAGCAGAGATACTTGCTAATTTAGTTGTAGATGCCAGTGGGCGCAATTCTCATACACCAGAGTGGTTGGAGGAATTGGGTTATCAGTCACCACAAAAGACAGTTGTCAACTCTTTTTTAGGCTATGCCAGCCGTTGGTATCATCCTCCTGAGGGTTTTAAGTCAGACTGGAAAGCTTTTTTAATTACCTCAAAACCACCACATAATACTCGTAGTGCTGTGCTTTATTCGGTTGAAGGTAATCGTTGGATTGTCACACTCGCTGGTATAAGTCGAGATTATCCACCAACCGACGAAGCCGGATTTTTAGACTTTGCTCGGAGTTTGCGATCGCCTATTATCTATCAAGCCATAAAAGACGCTCAACCGATCTCACCCATCTACGGTTATAAACGCACAGAAAATAGCCTGCGTCACTACGAAAAACTTTCTAGATTACCAGAAGGTTTGATAATAGTAGGTGATGCCGTTTGTGCCTTCAATCCCGTCTACGGTCAAGGTATGACTACCGCTGCTTTGGGCGCTTTGACTCTGGATGAGTGTTTGAACAAGCAATTATCTAACCAATCCAACGGTAATTTAATCGGTTTGCCACGATATTTTCAAAAGCAACTAAGCAAAACCATTTCTGTACCCTGGTTGATGGCCACAGGTGAAGACTTCCGTTGGCCTGCCACCGAGGGAGAAAAACCTGATTTGATTAGCAAATTTATGCAGTTGTATATGGATCAATTATTACTACTGCAAGCTGACAGTGCAGAAATTCATCAGCTTTTCTTGGAAGTGATGAATTTACTCAAGCCACCCAGCGCATTTTTCCAGCCAAGTATCCTGATGCAAGTTTTGAAGCAGATAATCAATTCACGTCATCCATCAGACAAGTTTATTGATGGAGAAAATATTCCTAAATATCAGCCTTTGGTAATTCGTAATTCGTAATTCGTAATTCGTAATTCGTAATTCACCACTCATCATCTTTAGACCTGCCTTGAAAATAGAGACTTCCCCAGTCCCCAGTCCCCACTCCCTATTTTCAAGGCAGGTCTCTTGTAGAGACGTTGCAATGCAACGTCTCAAAATATGTCTAATGCCTAATAGCACACGATCGCGACTAAGTGTAGGATTGTGACATGATGAGAGCAGGTCATGTTTTCCTATTATGAAGATATTGGTGCTAAACGCTGGTTCGAGCAGCCAAAAGAGTTGTCTGTATGAAATTGCAGATGAGGCTCTCCCCACCCAAGCACCCCAACCTCTTTGGGAAGGGAAAGTCAACTGGACTCAAGACCACGGTGTGGCAGAAGTTGAAGTGAAAACTGCTACAGGTGCAGGGCTGGAAGAATCAATTTCTGGTGAGTCTCCACAAGCACACCTCACCTATATGCTCAACACACTCACTCGCGGTGCTACTAAAGTCATTAATCAGTTGTCAGAAATCGATTTGGTGGGGCATCGCGTAGTACATGGTGGACAAGATTATCGAGAAAGTACGGTAATTACGGAGGATGTGAAAAAGGCGATCGCTCGTCTGTCTAACATAGCTCCAGAACACAATCCCGCCGCTTTAGCAGGCATAGAAGCAATTGAAAACATCTTAGGAAATGTAAACCAGGTGGCAGTATTTGATACTGCATTTCATAGTACTATCCCCGATGCAGCAGCAATTTATCCCGGCCCCTATGAATGGGTAGAGCAAGGTATCCGCCGCTATGGGTTTCATGGTATCAGTCACCAATACTGTTCTGGTCGTGCTGCCCAAATTCTCGATCAAGATTTAGCATCCTTGCGATTAATCACCTGTCATCTCGGCAACGGTTGTTCTTTAGCCGCGATTAAAAACGGTTGCAGTATTGATACTACTATGGGATTCACGCCATTGGAAGGGTTAATGATGGGCAGTCGTTCTGGCTCAATCGATCCGGGGATTTTAATTCACTTATTACGGTACTGTAATTACTCTGTAGAAAAATTAGATTATGTTTTAAATAAAGCTTCAGGTTTACGAGGAATTTCGGGCATATCTAGCGATATGCGTGAGGTGACAAAAGCGATCGCCCAAGGCAACACCCGCGCTAAGCTAGCGTGGGATATCTACATGCATCGCTTACGTTCTGGTATCGGTGCAATGCTTACCAGTTTGGGAGGATTAGATGCTTTGGTGTTCACCGCAGGGGTGGGTGAAAACTCACCAGCAATTCGCCAAGCCGCTTGTGAAGCTTTGGGATTTTTGGGATTAAAAATAGACCTGGAAAAAAATCAACACCAGCCAGTTGATGAAGATATTGCCACACCTGACTCACTAGTGAGAATATTAGTAATACATACTCAAGAAGATTGGGCGATCGCTCAACAATGTTGGCAATTATCAAAAAAGTAACATAAAACAAAAAAATCTTTATTTCTTCCCATCTCCCCTACTCTTGTAAAGACGCGATTAATCGCATCTCTACAATCGCGTCTCTACCCTACGGTACATGGCTAACTTTTGCTTGTTCAAAATAGCCATATACGACTTTAGATACTTGACGAATAAAATCTCTTGCTCTGAGGTCATTATTTGGTCTTCTCACAAAAATTCCTGCTAAGTAACGCTTACCTGAAGGCGTTTGAATAATACCCGCATCACCCAATACAAAACGTAAAGTTCCTGTTTTGTGAGCTATCTTTGCACCAGAACCTAAACCAGATGGCAGCAATTTTCTATTGTGACAACCATACATAATACCTAAAACTTGAGACTCACTTTTATTAGAAAGTAGTTGATTATTTACCATCAAAGCAGAAAGTCTTACTAAATCTTTTGCGCTAGTTTTATTAGTTCCATTGAAGTCCCCTAACATCCGGCGCAGAGCAGTAGATTGCAATCCCCAACTGCGAAACCGTTGATTTAATTTAGCAATTCCGCCTAAGCGAGCAATAATCATATTTGTCGCCGTGTTATCACTAATAGTCATCATCATAGTTGCAGTTTTTAAGACACTAAACTTACTCCCCGCTCGCTTATACTGCATACTACCCGAACCACCGACGACATATTTCCGCTGCATTACTAGAGTCTCGTCTAGCTTAATTCTTCCTGCATCTACTTCTTGAAATAAAGCAATCAAAATCGGATACTTAATTGTACTAGCCGCTGGAAAAGCTTTGTTGCCGTTGATACTGATATAGTCTCCTGTTTCCAAGTCCATAAAAAATATTCCAGGAGTCAGGAATTTATAGCGAGAAACTAATTTATTAATTGGAGTTTTTAGTTCTGATATCTCACGTCCTAAAGAAACTATACCAGTGAATTTAGGTGTATTTGTTGGATTAACAACATTACTGGGAACTGGAGGAATAAATTGCAGTGGCGGTAACTGTAAATTAGATTGATTTCTATTCCAGTTATCAGATGAGTAAACTTTATTACTGTTAGGATTTGCTTTTACTGGCAACGAAAGCAGAAGAAAACTGATGAGGCTAAGTGAAAACCAGCGTAGTTTCATGTATTATTGCTAAATTGGTCTTATATTTACTTACAAGATTGTCCAGTAAGAAAAATAAAATCAGGACATGCAAGATGATAAGCAATAAAATATCTCATGTCAACATTTATGAATCAAGACTCAAAAATAGTTTCATCGATATAAATTAAAACTTGGTTGATTCAATTGAGAGTAATTTAAATAACATCAATTGGAAAAATAGCTTGAAAACGTTAATACTTATAGCAAAAACATTGACAAAGTAGTAGTCTGTCAATCCAAAAATAATAGGTGAAAGTAGGTAGTGGGGAAACAGTTTTTCTATTTATCACATTTACTTATCCCGAAAGGCTTTATAAGTTGCAATTAATTAAGGTTCTTGGCAACTTTTGGTGATGATGAAAGGTTACGCGCTTTAGAGGATGTTTGAAAAGTCAAAATGTATACCAAAAACCTCACTTCCATTCCTCTCTCCTGCAAGGAGAGAGGCTTTGAAACCCCCATTCCCTTGTAGGGAAGGGGGGTAGGGGGGTTAGGTTTTTGAGGTTTAAATGTTACCAAAAATACTTTTCAAACAACCTCTTAAGGCAGAAGGATTTTAAACCTGAGTGCCTGTCGTTGTGTAACTGGAGGCAGGCATATTGTAGCTGGTCTATCGAAAGGTAAATGAACTTTAGGAAGTACCACCCAGATGATGATTGTGTTTTAATAAACAATGAGGCGGTTTGTTATGCTCGATACCAAAACCGTAAAATTACTGACTGTTGTAGTCGAGGAAGCTCAGATTTATTAAAATTAAGATTGAGAGCAGTTATTTACGGACGAGAGTCTAATTCATATCTTCATTCAGGAAGACCACCCTTCTACAACACCTTTGAAAAAACCGTTATGAATCATTCATTGATAGTTAAACCAGGGCTACTACTTGCAATCCTGACAATAGGATTGGTTAATTATTCTCCCGTGCAAGCAGGCGTCAAAGATACGACACCTCAAAATCAGAACCAGCTAGAACAACAAAGTAAACAGTTGGCAAAACCACAATCTTCTCAACAACTATGGCAACAATTTCGGAGCCAGCAAGATGGAGACAGACTACGACAGCAACATCGGATTGAACAAATTCGCTTGCAAAATCAACTCAGACAACGACCGTTGGGGCAACATACTACAATGGACCAACTAAGACAACAACAAAGACTGGAAATGGATAGATTTCAACTTCAACAACAATCTCAACAAGAGTTCAGACAACAACAACTTCAACAAGAATTCAGATAACCGCACTAAAGGTCATATAGGACTAGTATTTGATTTTTGAAATTACTCGTAGAGGCAGGGAACAGGCAATAGGCAATAGTGAAGAAGGGTATTAGAAGTGTACGGATTTTTTTCAGAAATCAAACCAGATTCCTATATTACAAAATTATTGACCGAACAAGGCAAAAGTAAAAAATAAAAAGTTAAAAGGCAAAAGAAATAAAGAAAGAAAAATCAAACAAATCCCTAAATTGATTTATGAGGATTATCTTTTGAATTTTGAGTTTTTACTTATTAATAATATTTGGTGACCTAAGACTATTGTGGTAGTAAAAATCCTCTTGCCCAAGAAATCCACGACTTTGAGTAGATACCCTAGTTGCTCACTCGTGTTGCCATTATTGCTGCCGCCGAATAATCTATTACTCTACAGATGTTTGCTTTCCTTCACCAGTTAGATGCCTTTGATTGTGCAATATTGCAAAGCTATGAGAGTGAATTCTCATAGTTTTTTTTAAAGGACACATTTGTGGATATCAGCAGACGGGATTTGTTAAAGTTTGCTTCTACTTCGGGTTTGGTTGTAACAGGAGTGGCAACTTCAGAAGGAATTACCAGACAAGTTTTAGCCCAAAATCAACCTACTTCAACTCAGACCAAAAGCGGCGAAATGATCTACAGGACGCTGGGACGTACAGGAGAAAAAGTATCCGTAATTGGTTTGGGTGGTCATCATATTGGACGACCAAAAGACGAGCAAGAGGGTATTCGTCTGATTCGTACTGCCATCGATCGCGGCATCAATTTCATGGATAATAGCTGGGACTACCATAATGGCGGTAGCGAAATTCGGATGGGTAAAGCTCTCCAAGATGGTTATCGAGAAAAAGTTTTTCTGATGACCAAAATCGACGGTCGCACAAAAGAAGCTGCTACTAAGCAAATTGATGAGTCTTTAAAACGTTTGCAGAGCGATCGCATTGATTTGTTACAGCATCATGAAATAATTCGTATGGAAGATGCAGATCGAATTTTTGCTCCTGGCGGCGCAATGGAAGCTGTCGTCGCAGCACAGAAAGCAGGCAAGATTCGCTACATCGGATTTACCGGACACAAAGATCCTCTAGTTCACTTGCGAATGTTGGAAGTTGCTACTCAAAACAAATTCCGTTTCGATACGGTGCAAATGCCATTAAATGTGATGGATGCCCATTTTAGAAGTTTTGAGAGGCAAGTTCTACCTCTTTTAGTAAAAAATCAAATTGGCGTGCTAGGTATGAAATCAATGGGTGACCAAAACATTCTCAAAAGCAACACAGTCAAACCCATCGAATGCCTACATTACGCAATGAATCTACCAACCTCAACAGTAATTACAGGTATTGAGAGTATGGAAATTCTCAACCAAGCCTTTGAGGCAGTACGCACATTTAAGCCAATGAGCCAAGAACAAGTCAGCGCGTTGCTGAATCGAACTCGTCAGCCTGCTGCAAAAGGGCAGTATGAATTATTTAAAACTACTAGCCAATTTGACAGTACAGCTAAGAATCCTGAGTGGTTGGGATAACTATATAAGCTGCTTTTGCATCTAACGCAGCTCGTTTGAGGGAGTAATACCAATTCTCTCTCCATTTGCACTCTTCTAATTACCCTTATCTTCCTTGGCGTTCTTCTCTACGAGACGCTGCGCGTTGGCGGAAGCCTACGGCAAGCCGCAAAGCGTTTACTACAGCACGGCGTAAATAAACCACCCATTCTAAATCAACGAAACGCTGATGCTGTATTAATTTTGAATTTTGTTAGCGCAGCTAAGCCGTGTCCGCGAGCGTCATTTTGAATTTTGAATTCTGCCTTGCGGTACTACGTTTAATAAAATTAAGTGCATCTTCATAGAGAATTGGTATAAGTATTTTTAGTGCTAACTGCTCACTGATTTAAGATAGTAACCGATGCAGAATTAATTTACCAACTCGTGGTTGGATAAAACTTAAAATGTACTCTACCAGTTTTGGTGCAACAACTGACAATAATGGCAATAATAAAGCATTAACTTCGCTAAAGCCATTAATACCGCCAACAACAAAGCTAGGAATTAGACAAACCAGCGCCCACGCCAACCAATTTATAAATTTAGAGTTGATAGAAGTAAGTCTTTGAAATTGATTAACAAGTATATAGCGGGTAGTAGCAAATAATATAGTTAAGCCCAACCAAGCAAATATTGATAGCATCCCATTTGCTGGATTAAGATTGTAAACTACAAAACCAGCAGTAAACGACGAAGCTACCTCCCAAATTAATAAATTGGGTTTAATTTGAAAGCTACTTATTAATTGTTCAGTCAGCCAATAGTGAGCAGAGACAATTATTGAAAAGTTAGAATTTTCCAAACAATCCCACTTGATTTTATGAAATATATCACCATCAAAAATTACTACGGTTTGCAAAACAATATCTTCGTCTTTATAAGCAGATAAAGCTGATTTAGCCTGTTTGTAGTAAGAATTGAAGGTGATTCCCGATTGTAAGCTTGTTTTTTCTTGTGCCGTTTTACTGAAAAAAAGCTGTAAGATACCTAAATATAAATTTTTACTTATTGAATTTTTATTTTCCAATACTAGATAATTACTGAAACAGGTATAATACCAAAGATAAATTATCAGTTGTGGGCTAATTTCAAGGAAAACACCATTTTTTTTTGCTTGCTGAATTTGTTCTATAATTGTCTCATTTAAATAAAAACTACACTGTCCTCCCTCAAGCTTAAGTTCAAAGCGATCGCCTTCAGGAATTTGTAGTAATATTTTGGGATCTATTTTTTGTAAATTGCCGTTCACGCTCAAGGTAATTTTGCAATATTTTGTACTAAATTAATCAAAAAACTAAGTGTTCCACGCCACTGTTTCTCTCCAGCAACCAGCCCTTCGTTATGTGTATTAATGATGGAATTTTTAGCTTCCTCAGTTAAATTAAACAATTCTTTATTATAACGAGTGATAATATCTCCATCTAACTGCATCACAGTTTGGACATAAATAATATCAGTTTGAGTACTTGTAACGTTACCACCATCAAGGGCTGCTTTCAGTTCAGATATTTTACGCAAACTCCGAATAAATTTACCATTGTTTAAAAGTTTTTGAATTTCTTGATAATTTGCAATCCAATCTTCTTGACTGTTTCCATCTTTTTCATCAATAACCGGAGTTGGAGCAGGTAGTATTGGTTTGGCTAACTTGATGTTGTTTTCATCAGCTTCAACTAGATTTTCTTGATGTTTCTTTGCGTCTTCAAGGTTCTGGCGATATCGTTTTACCCTCTCATCCTCAGGATTATAAAAACCTGAACCCTGTTCTAGCAAAAGGTAAAAATATTCTCTTTCAAGTTGGTCAAATAGACTTTTATAATGCTGACGCAGTTCTTGGGCTTGGGAACCTTCTTTGGGAATTCCTTTTGCCTCAAAATAGTTTGGGTCATGTATAGAATAAATTTCTTGATATGCTTGCCAAGGATTAAATTTTGACCCATTAATCCTATCCACAACTATAGTATTCACTTCTAAAGCTGTGATGTCACATACTAATGTCTTTACAGAAGATACTAAATTATTTAACACTCCTCTCGCTAGGTTTTGAATATCTTGGGGTTTAGCACGATTTTGGCTTCGAGTCTCAATCCCATTTAGGTCTTTAGCTTGAATATCATTAGACATAATAGTATTTCCTATACTTTGGTCACAGCAATAGGTTTAAATCACAACTAAACTTAATTTTGGGACAATGTTAAAAATTTTACTGGCTTTATATAAAAAATTAAGTAAAATCCAAATAACTTAATCATTGAAGAAAGTATTGATAAAGAAAAGTAACGCTATAATTTCCAAGAATAAAGATATCTATGCAAACATTAAAAAAAGACATTAAACACAATCTACTCTCGCTTTAATCTATTGATTAAAAAGCTAGTTATATTTGGCGTTGCTGAATTGTGGTATGAATGCAAATGTAGAGACGCAGGAATTTTTGGCGTGATGCAGCTTTTGGTAATAGCCAATTTGACCAAGGGAACAGGACACTTCAATCTCGCCCAGGGAGCAATTGGCGCTGCCGTTGGTATTGGTGCGTCTCTCAGTAACTCCCTGGCTTGTTTTGTAGCTAAAGAAGCTGGCTATAACGCTAGCTTCTTGAGTATGGCAGCGATCGCCATCTCTGCCTTGGCTTTCTTTTGCTTGTTTATGCCGGAAACTAAATCTACATCCCATTCGCTAAACTCTCAATCTGAGTTAACTACGGTGGGGGAGTAGGCAATGGTAGTTCTGCGATACCTTGTGATTTTACTAACTTACATCGGGTTGGGACTCGGTTATTTACCTGGACTGCGGATGAATCGTGCCACAATTGCCATTGCGGGTGCGGCTTTGTTGATGGCATTAGGATTGTTGGATCTGCGTGCGGCGTGGAGTGCTATTGACTACAAGACACTGGTGTTCCTGTTCGGCATGATGATAATTAGTGCGAATCTGACAGTTTCGGGTTTTTTCCAGTTGGCTGTTGATTACACTATCTGCCATATCCACAGTCCATTTGGATTATTAATAGTACTAACTTTTGGTAGCGGCTTTCTCTCAGCACTGTTCCTCAATGACACGATCGCCCTAATTCTCACACCTTTAGTAGTTAGTCTTACACAATTGCTGAAGCTCAATCCTGTTCCCTACTTATTGGCACTGGCTGGCGCAACTAATATTGGTTCTGTTGCCACCCTCAGCGGCAATCCTCAAAATATCTTAATTGGTTCGTTCTCTGGCATTAGTTATCTAGACTTTGCCAAAGCCTTGACACCGCTAGCTTTGGTAAGTTTAGTAATCCAGGTGGGTTGGTTGTGGTGGTTGTATCCAGAAGTGCGTTCCCTACGTCCCGATCTGAAAGTCGAATCACCTAATTACCGTCTTTTCAAACCACTTTTAATCAAGAGTCTGCTAATTACAGGCGGATTACTAATAGCTTTTTTGATTGGCATTCCCACTGCGGAAGCAACGTTAATTGCCGCTGGACTATTACTAGTAACACGTCGTCTCAAGCCAGAGCGAATTTTACAAAAGGTGGATTGGGATTTGCTGCTGATGTTTTGTGGCTTGTTCATCCTCACCGAGGGCGTGCAGAAACTCGGTGCGCTGGAATGGTTTTCCCGTTTCGTTTACGATCCCTTGAGCATTCTGGGAGTAACCGTATTTTTGTCGAATCTAGTATCTAATGTGCCAGCGGTACTGCTGCTACATCACCTAATTCCCCATCCCAATACGCAAACTTGGCTACTGCTAGCGGCGGCTTCTACACTGGCTGGAAATTTGACGCTGCTGGGTTCTGTTGCCAATTTGATTGTAGCGGAGGCAGTTGCTAAGCGAGGATATCGGCTGAGCTTTGGGGAGCATTTACGATTTGGACTACCGTTAACTGCTGTAACTCTAGCACTTACCTATTTTTGGATTTACTAAGTTTACGTGTGTGCGACGAATCAATCCCTGCTAGCTGTCGGTACTTGACGACAGTCCGGCAGGCAATGTTGACTCCAAATCGCAACTTCAGTAGTGGTTTATCTCAATTAAATATGATAAATGAACTCATTCTTAATTTTTCTTCCTTCGCGCTCTTTGCGTCCTTTGCGGTTCGTTTCTGAAACCTCTCGAAACTAATGGGACAGACCACTAGCTATTAAAAATACTTACATCTTTTCTCACCAATGATTTTGGATTGGGATATTCTAGAATGCCAAACGATTTGAAGTATAATACAATACTTCTAGTTTGGTATAGAGTGGGCAGATATGTTGTTATCGCGTAAAGCCATTGTCACACCTTTTATAATCTTTGCGTGTATTTTAGGAGTTGGCTTGATTCAATTTCCCCGACTGGAAAAACTGCTCAATAGTAAAAAGTCTGCTTCCTTAGAAACTCTAGAAAAAGATATTAAATCAGAAAAAATCAGGCTTGATTTTATCAAAAGAATGCCTAGCTTTGGTTATAAAAACTTGATTGGAGATTGGGTATATCTGAATTTTTTACAATATTTTGGAGATGATGAAGTCCGGGATAAAACAGGTTATAGTTTAAGCCCAGAATATTTTGAAGTAATTCTAGAACGCGACCCGCGATTTTTGGCAGCGTATCGCAGTCTTTCCATTAGTACTTCATTATATGCTGCCATGCCAGAACGAGCGATCGCATTATCAGAAAAAGGCTTAAAATCCCTATCTCCATCGGTTCCCGAAAAGTCTTATTACGTGTGGCGTTATAAAGGAACTGATGAGTTATTATTTCTAGGCAATCCTCAAGCTGCCCAAGAGTCTTTTGCCACAGCCGCAAATTGGGCGAGAAACTTTTCAGATGAAGAAAGTCAGTTTATAGCTGCTACTTCTCAAAAAACTGCTGAATTTCTCAGCCGGAATCCTAATAGTAAATATGCTCAAATCTCTACCTGGACGATGGTGTTAAATAATCAAGTTGACGATAAAACTCGGAAACGTGCAATTAGGGAAATCGAAGCCTTGGGAGGGAAAGTAATTCAAACTCCTGAAGGGAATTCTAAAATTGTCTTTCCTCCAAAAGATTGAATTTAGGGAGTGGGGAGTGCCTGACTTTTCACGGTATCTGGAAAACCCCGCTTCCATTCCTCTCCCCTGCAAGG
>NZ_CAWUDO010000076.1:0-41350 GCF_963920935.1 Nostoc sp. CCY 9925
TAACAATGATTATCATTTTTACTATCTGTATATTTTATTTTCTGGAAGTCCCTAAGCCAGAAGCTAAAAAGCTTATTCTGTCAGGATTGAATAAAACTGGAATTGATCAAAGCAAGGATAAAAGTGGAATCATTTTGTCAATAAGGTTCACAAATGAAACTAATCTCAGTAATATGTTTTATTGACAATAGATAAAAACAGAGCTTTAGACCGAACAACGATAATTCAAGGCTTTTGAGGATTTCTTATACCGAACTCAGGTTATTTACAAAGGACGAATGACAGATGTTGGTATAGGTTCAGATGGTTTGTTCGCAGTTGATCATCCACGGTGTCCCGAACTGATCGGTCAACATACCAAAGCGCGATGACCAGAACGTTTGCGCGATCGCCATCTTCACCTTGCCGTTTTCTGCTAGAGCGTGAAAAAGCCGTTCTGCCTCAGCGATTTCAGGAACGCTAATTTGTACGTAGAAACCTTGCGGGGTTTCAAAGTATCCTGGTGGGCAGTCAGATCCCATCAGGAGGCGATCATCTAGTTCAAGGCAAGCGTGCATGATTTTGTCCTGCCATTCCGGTGAGACATTTTCGGCAGAAGGTGCTTCTTTGTGTGTCATCATCATAGTTATCTTGCCACCCAGACATTGTTCATAGAACTTGAACGCTGCCTCACAGTTGCCGTTGAACATCAGGTAAGAATTGAGTTGCATTGATTTCTCCTTTTGTAATCGATTCTGCGTTTTGATGAGTGGATCGTTCGCATATAAACATCATTTGCGCGGTTGCTGATGACCAAGCCCCGTTGGGGCGGGTGTGGGGTGTGGGGTTGCAGGTTCGTGAATATTTAGCCCCAACAACCATAGAGTTACAAGCCCCGTATGAGTCAAGACGATAGCATTGATGGGGGTTCAAGCCCCGACCAATGCAGTCTTCCCTACACCCCACACCCTACCCCCTACACCCTTCTTGTTGACGTTACTCTTGCTGCTGCGTTTCAACCTGAGCGCGAATGCGGTCTTCCTGCTCCCTTAAGGCAGGTGTCAGGACTTCACCAAAATCCTCTGCCTCGAATACAGGACGAATCTCAATCTCGGAGTCTCCTGGCATAGGGTTAGGGCAGCGCTTTACCCAAGCAACTGCCTCTTCCATTGAGTTCACCTGCCACAGCCAGTACCCTGCCACTAGCTCCTGCGCTGGAGTGAAAGGTCCCTGGGTGACGGTGCGATCGGTTCCTGAAAAGTGAACTCGCACCCCTTTTGAGCTAGGATGAAACCCCTCAGCGGCGAGCAAGATACCTGCCCTGGCTAATTCTTCGTTGTACTGCCCCATTTCAGTTAAAAGCTGTTCGCTCGGCATGACCCCAGTTTCGGAGTCTTGGGTTGCTTTGACAAAGACCATGACTTTCATTGTGAAATCTCCTGTTGAATGGTTTTGAGTTAGATTGCGAGGGGTTGGTTGTGCTGATTAGCGCAAAGCGCAACTCCGAAGGAACCGCTAATCAGCAGCGACACGCTTGAGTTCATCAATCTCGATCTTCTTCATTTGCAGCATGGCAGTGGTCACTTTTTGAGAGGTTGCCGCGTCGGGGCGGTTGAGTAACTCAATCAGAATGCGAGGAATAATTTGCCAGGAGACGCCGTATTTGTCTTTGAGCCAGCCGCATTGCTGTGCGGTTTCATCCCCACCGGCAGACAATTTTTGCCAGTAATCGTCCACGTCCGCCTGGGTATCGCAAAAGATTTGGAAGGAAATCGCCTCGTTAAATTTGAAGGTCGGACCACCGTTGAGTGCTGTGAACGGCTGACCATCAAGTTCAAAGCTGACAGTCATGACGGCTCCGGCTGGAAGTCCCTGAATTTCCTGTCCAGCGTCTCCATATCGACTGACGTGGACAATTTTGGAATTGCGAAAAATCGACGTATAAAACTGAGCGGCGGCTTCGGCTTGATCATCAAACCATAAACAGGGAGTGATTTTGGAATTGTTTTGCATGAGGGTTCTCCTTAAGTTCAAGCAGTTAAGGACGGTCAAAAGAGGCAGGGGGGCAGGGAGCAGGGAGCAGGGGGGAGGATTGGAAGGAGCTTGCACTCCCACCAATCAAGAACGCCCTGGAAGGGCGGGGCTTGATACCCATGTTCCGCTCCGCTTCACGGCTTCTCTGCGAGACGCTGCGCGAACGGGACAGGGATTGCTCCCCCTGCTCCCTGCCCCTCCGCCTCTTCGGTCAGGGCTGTGCTGGTAGTCCCGCAACTTCGATGACAGGACGGATTTCGACGGTGCCGACTTTTGCACCTGGGATGCGGGTGGCGATCGCAATGGCTTCATCCAAATCCTGAGCATTAACGAGGAAGAATCCACCCAATTGTTCGCGGGTTTCGGCAAATGGTCCATCGGTCACGAGTGATTTGCCATCACGGACTTGGACACTGGTTGCGGTTGCAACAGGATGGAGTGGAGCCGTCGCCAGAAATTGTCCTTGAGGGGAGCAAGTCCTGGGCGAGTTGGGCAGATTCCCCATAGCAATGCTCCCGCTCGGTGTCGCTCATGGCGTTTTCGTCCATATAAATCAGCAGCAAATATTTCATTCGGTTGCCTCCTTTGTGATTAAGTCGAACGGGAATTGTCCAAATCGACACCTGAGTGCAAAAATTTTGTCTAGTACAATTGAACTTTATCTCCCTTTATTAGTCAGTCGAACGGCAATTGCTCAAATCGACACCTTGCCCAAAATTCTTTATGTCTTTTTGTGAAAGGTATGGCTTCAATCCCAAAAACAGATGTGGCTCAAGCAATTGCTGCCCTTTATCGAACTGAATGGGGGCGCATTGTTGCTATTCTGATTCGGCTGGTCGGAGATTTTGATGTAGCTGAAGAAGCTGCACAGGCAGCATTTACAGCGGCAGTGAATCAGTGGGAAAGCGACGGTATTCCCGATCGTCCCCGTGCCTGGATTATCTGAACTGCCCGGTACAAGGCGATCGATCGCCTCCGACGACGCACGAAACTGACCGAAAAACTGGAGTGGTATGCGGCATCTGGCTTAATTCCATCCACTGAAGAACCAACCTATGACAGTGATGAAATTGGAGACGATCGCCTGCGATTAATCTTTACCTGCTGTCACCCGGCACTGGCAACGGAAACTCAAGTAGCGTTGACCCTCCGAATGTTGGGTGGACTGGAAACCGACGAAATTGCCCGCGCCTTTCTTATACCGACTGCAACAATGGCACAGCGGTTAGTTCGTGCTAAACGCAAAATTCAAGACGCAGGCATTCCTTACAAAGTACCTGAGACGACTGATCTCGCTCCCCGGATAGAGGCAGTCCTGACAGTCATCTATCTCATCTTCAACGAAGGCTATGCCGCAACCAAAGGAGATGCGATCGTGCGGGCTGACCTCTGCATCAAAGCGATTCGCTTGGGGCAACTGGTGCGGCAATTGCTGGCACCCCAACCCCCATCTGAAGTCACAGCACTGGTGGCGCTGATGTTATTGCACGATTCGCGGCGCAATGCGCGTCTAGATGAGGCAGGCGATTTGATTTTGCTAGAAGATCAGGATCGCAGTCGTTGGAATCATCTACAGATTGCTGAGGCGTTACCTCTGGTAGAGGAAGCGTTGCGGGGTGGAACCGGAGTGTATGCCCTGCAAGCGGCGATCGCAGCCCTCCATTGTCAGGCAACCCGCGCCGAAGAAACAGACTGGGCGCAGATCGTGCGGCTCTATGAGGTGTTGGAACGCTTGCAGCCCTCACCCATTGTGACCTTGAACCGAGCAGTGGCGATCGCAATGGCAGACAGTCCTCAAGCCGCATTTGGACTGATTGATAGCCTTGCTCCAGAACTGGACAGCTATCATCTCTTTCATGCCACCCGTGCAGATTTATTCCGGCGTGTTGGAGCATTAGAGGAAGCGACCCAGAGCTATACACGGGCACTAGAATTAGTGACAAATGACAGTGAGCGTCGTTTTCTGGAACGTCGGTTGCGCGAAGTTCAATCTAACATTCAGTCCGGCTAAGGGTTTACAACAGTTTAAAGCGCCAGGCATCCATGATGCCGGTAAAGAAGGCAGGAGGCAGAGGGCAGAAGGGAAGAATTTGAACGGGGCTTTAACCCCGCTCAATTCTTGGCCACCAAATCAGAGATTATGGTGGGGGACTCAGACCCAAGTTCGGTCTGGTCACGGGCAGAGGGCGAAAATAGTATTCCTTCTGCCTCCTGCCTTCTGCCCTCTGCCTTTCTTGTTGAAAAGAAATGAAAAATCTTCTAACAGGGTGAACTTGTAACTTAACAAAAGGCAAAAGAAGACAAGTCGGCTTAGTACTTTAGTACTGTTATAATCCAATCGTTTCATCAAGTTGTGTTAGGGTGCAGCAAATTACCGATCGGCTCTCTAGCACATCCACATCAACTGATAGAGGATTCCGACATGGATAACAATCCCAGCATTCTCTCGCACGTTTCGATTGGTACTAATGATTTTGAACGAGCGATCGCCTTCTATGATGCTGTGTTGCCAACATTGGGCTGTAAGCGATTTATGGAGCATCCGGGGGCGATCGCCTATGGCAAACAGTATCCCGAATTTTGGGTGGGAACTCCCTTCGACGGGCAACCTGCAACGGTTGGCAATGGAACTCACATTGGTTTTATTGCTCCTACAAAAGAAGCAGTCCACGCCTTCTATGAGGCAGCATTAGCGGCAGGAGGCAAAGACGATGGTGCCCCCGGTGGCAGACCCGACTATAGTGAGCCGTATTACGGCTGCTTTGTGCGCGATCCAGATGGACACAAAATAGAAGCCGCCTTCTGGGATGAGCAGCTTGAGCAGCAACTCAACCAGAACAATGGTTGACCAGAGAGTCACAAACCCTGCTCTTAAGAGACAGGGCTTGTAAGAGAAAGACTAACCATCCTTTTGATACAAGACTAAAAAAGTGTCTAGCTTACAGGCGTTAAAGCCTAAACTGAATTGCCTGGGCGTGGTAGCCCACCAAACGTTAAAAATGCTTCCCAAGTTTTTAACCTCTTAGCTCCTCGACATATAATAAGAATGCGTCTAGAAGCGATGCCTGCGGCGGGCTATTCGGTGTCGCCCCCATCTCTTTAGTTTTGTAGTCAGGCGATCGCACCTACAAATGATTAACTGTGATGCATAAGTTGTTAGATTATTTCAGTTAAATATATATATTCAATAACCAACACAGAATCACCTATGAAACTCACTAAACCGCTCAATTTGGCAAATCTTGTTGGTTGTATTTTACTACCTAGAATCGCTAATAATCAAACAGCTACTTCTAACAAGAGTGAAACATCAATTACTTTACCCAGTAATCCCATAAATATCATTTACCTGGAACCCTTTGATACTGCTGTTATTGCTTATCACATGATGGGTCTTGGCAACTTTGAATAAAGCATAGTTTCAGTACAGCCTTTGAAAAGCTACTTTACCTCTCCAACTTGGGAGGGGTTTTTAATTGGTGCATTAATTCTTAAAATCAACATTATATTACTCCAGAAGATAGAGACATCTTAGAAAAGTTAAAGCACACGTAGTAAGAGCAACTTTAACTATTCAATAATGGTATGATAATGTGGCTAAAATATGGTGTAAATGAAGAAGGTATCTTGATATGTATTGAAGATATCAATAGGGGGAAGACTTCACTTCAGTGTCCTTACTGTAATAGTAGTCTAACTGCTAAAAAAGGCAAGGTGAAAGAGCATCATTTTGCTCATAATGAAGAAACCTGCCGCCCCATAGCTAACCGAGAATTCCCTACTCTGCCACTCTATGACAATTTCAACGTTCAATTATCTGGTAAAGATTTGGCACAATTAAAGCTGCTTTGGCAGGAGTACGGAGCCAAAAATTACCCTATTAGTTCCTACTTAATTACTTCTGGTTTACTCAAAGCAGGAGTGTTAAGAAAAAACCTGTATTTAACCCCAACAGAGTATGAATTTAGTGATTTGGGTAAAATTCCCGTTGGAGCGCTAGAGTTTGCGCGGTTCAATGATGTACAGGAGCCACTATTACTTAAAAAACTGCTGAAATTTGAGCTAGCTTTTAAACACGCCGAGTACAAAAACGCCCCAGATTTAGCATATCGACTTACTGATTTAAAACTCTACCGCGCTCAACTTCAACGTATTCTATCCTCTAGCCTATATTTTTTAGAAATACAAACGAATATTGGCACTTTGTACAAAATAGGAGTAACCCAAAGACCAGTTGTCAAGCGAGTAGCAGAAGTAAAAATTGATTTACTTGCTCATTATTCCAGTGTTGCTATTAGAGTATTAGGAACTTGGGAACACAGGGGAAATATTGAATTATATTTCAAACATCGTTATCAAAGCTTTAATCATCCCATAGGGAGTTTAACTGAGTACTATAAATTTAATGCTGAGGATACCGAAATGGTACTGCGTGACCTACAACAAATGCAACCTAAAATACTTTCTCTTGATGAAAAAAATATTCTTGAGGAGAATTCTAGTTGGGAGCAAATTGCTGTGTAGTATTCTCATAATCCCGTAGCAAAATCTAATTAATTACCAAATAAAAATAATTATTTTATTGCTATATCTCTAAATACTCTACTACTGATGATAAGGCGACTGCCGACTCTTGATACAGCAGTATTTACCGAGTAGCGATGGCGTAACCGCCCAGCGTAGCTGATCGCAGTGGTCAAGTGCATTACTTGAGACTATGCACTCAACGATTTAAGAAGCTAGCAAACCCGACATCTCCAATACTCGCTGTGACCAAGTAGACGCAACAGATGCAATATCTGTAATTTCCATTGATTTGTCCCAAACATTAATCCAGTTTTGTAATAAGTTTTGGAGTTGATTTAATTCAACATTATTTATTTCACTTTTTTGTTGTATTAAAGACACGTACAACAAACTTTCTGACAACAATATTGGAACTAATTCACGAATTGCACTCTTTTGTGACCAAGAGTTAAGGCGTGCCAAACTAGCTGCCAATTCTCCTAATTGTTGCGCGTGGGGTTGACGTAAAAAACTCGCTTCAATTGCACTCCAGTTAGGCATTACAATCCTCCTAGCAATTGCTTGGTAATTTGGCTAACTTGTTCTCGAATTTGGTTAGACTGTATTATCATACTACGGTTATTCTGGCTTGGGCGAATGTTGATGATTGACTCAAACACGATTTCTTGAGTCAAAGGAGACCAATCCACACCCCAAATATCTCGTTGTCTGCTACCGTCTTTGAGTAACTCTTGTTCGCATTCATAATGGCGAACGCCACCACCTGCAAGAATTTTGCGTTCGATATCTACTGCTATTTTAATGAATACATCCCAAGTTTTCACCATTTCATCTATTTCTTCACGACTAGCAGGCTCACGGATTATTAAAATCAATTGAATTTAGTCCCAAGTAGCAATCAACAAGATCATTCCATAGATTAGTGAATCACGCCAAACAATTGAACATAACCCAAGTGAGTAATTTTATCTGTGGTGTTGTGGCAAGACATGGAGAATACACTCTTGAAATCGACTACCTTAAGTTACTAAAGTACTTTGCAACACAACTGAAGCAGCTACCTCCAGCCTTGGACGATCGCGCCGCCGAAAATGCTACGATTCACCTCGCTGGTGAAGATGCTATAGGGAAAGGCGGGATCAAGGGCACTGCTCTCGTCCAGCGTCCGGATCTGTTCCGGGGTGAGGCGGATGTCCAATGATGCCACATTGTCATGCAGTTGATCGAGCTTGCTGGCACCCAGAATCGGCGAGGTAATGCCAGACTGCACCAAAACCCAGGCAAGGGCGACCTGCGCCAAGGGGCGATCGACTTGTGCTGCTACCGTTCGTAGGGTATCAAGGACACGCCAGTTACGATCGGTGAACATCTGGTTCCCGAAAGGATTGGGGCCAATCAGCCGTCCTTGACCGCTCGCCCCCGCCTCCTCGCGCTGGTACTTGCCAGTGAGGAAACCGGCAGCAAGCGGACTCCAGGCACAGATGCCGAGACCGCATTCACGGGCGGCGGGCAGATGTTCGCGCTCAATGCTACGTTCAACGAGCGAATACGCCAGTTGCATGGCGATGGGCCCAGGAATGTTATGCGCTGTGGCGATCGCGGCTGCCTTGGCAGTGTACCAGGCTGGCACATTTGAGAAGCCGAAGTAGCGGATCTTGCCGACGCGCACCAGGTCGCCGAACGACTGTAGTATTTCTTCAACGGGCGTCACCATATCCCAGGTGTGCATCCAGTAGAGGTCAACGTAGTCGGTACGGAGGCGGCGCAGCGAACCCTCAAGCGCCCGATGCATGTTTTTGCGTCCGTTGCCGCCCGCATTCGCGTTGCCCGGTTCGCCGCCGTGAAAGCTGAACTTGGTTGCAAGCACTAGTTGGTCGCGTAGGCTGCGATCGGCGATATAGCTACCAATCAGTTCCTCGCTGCGACCCTTGGCATACACATCGGCGGTGTCGATGAAGTTGCCGCCAGCATCGACATAGGCATGGAAGATGGACTCAGAAACCTCATCGGGCGCACCCCATCGCGGAGTGCCGAAGGTCATGGTGCCGAGGGTGAGCGGGCTGACGATCAAGCCGGAGTGTCCGAGAGTGCGGAAGGTGGTAAGGCTCATAGGTTTCTTTTCTGGCTGAAACAACAAAGTCGATGAAGAGTGCTGAGTTAAAAGTGCTGTTAGCGGATAGCTAAGGTTTAGCCCGTGCTGAGTAATAAGAGGAGTACTAAGTACTCAGAATGGTAAAAGTGTCTTGTCTGTGTCAATCAAGCTCATGACGCAAAGAAGGGACACAGAAGTGATGTCTTCAATACCTAGAAGGCGCTGGCTGTCGGGCGGACAATGATTTCGTTAACATCGACATCATCCGGTTGGGACACAGCAAATAAGACAGATTGGGCGATCGCCTGAGGGGTGAGGGCAGTTTTGCGGAGTTCTTTCAAGAAGCCTTTTACTGCATCGTCCGTGATCTCAGAGCCGAGTTCGGTCTCAACGACACCGGGGGATATAATGGTCACGCGAATGTTCTTCGACTCCTGGCGCAGTCCATCAGATATGGCCCAAACAGCATATTTTGTCGCGGAATAGACTGCACTGGTTGGCCCTACCATGTGAGCAGCGATCGACGCAGTATTGATAAACTGTCCGCCGCCTTGTGCTTCCATGATCGGTAAACCAGCCGCAATGCCGTTCAATACGCCACGAATATTTACATCAATCATGGTGTCCCACTCCTCGACTTTCAGGGCATTCATTGAAGACAAGGGCATCACACCTGCATTGTTGAAGATCACATCGACGCGACCAAATTTTTCTTTAGCAAAATGAATGAATGCTTTCACATCCTCGCGATCGGTGACATCCACTGCTTTGAATTCTGCAATGTTTCCCTGGTCGTGGATCTCTTTGACAATCGCTTCTAGCTTTTCTGTACGCCGTGCCCCCAGAACCACATTTGCACCGTTTTGAGCAAGTAACTTCGCGGTGGCTTCACCGATGCCACTACTGGCTCCAGTGATCACAATAACTTTGTTTTCTACATTTAACATGATGACTGTCCTTGCTGTTGAGGTTGATTTGACTTAGAAAAATATGCCTCTAGAGACTTCAATTATTTGGGTATTTACTCATCGGTTTCCGCTATGGGTGAATGGCCACAGTAGGCGATCGCAGAAACAACACTGTTCACTTTTGCCTCACTGCTGCGATCCGTCACAATTACATGAACCCCTTTTTTCGCCAGTGCCAAAGCGGTATTTTTCCCTAGTCCTTGGCTCGATCCCGTGACTAAAGCAATTTTTGCCTTGTTCCTCTTCATTGCCTCATCCTTTCAGCCTTGTCTTTCAGCATGGGTTCATCATAAGCTTGAAAAGCTTTTCCCTAAATACACAAACCTTGCAGATGATTGCCTAATCCTCTCAAGTCAGCCGTTGGCAAGAAAGAAATATTTTCTATAATGAGCGTATGAGGATGGTATCAGTCAGGAATGAGCGCGTGGTGATTGAAACACTGAACTATGAAGCGGCAATTAGCAAGTGTGACGAACTAGCAGCATTAGTCGCTCGGCACACTGACAGTAGGGGAAACGGTGTTCATCCAACAGCAATTAGTCAGTTAGAATTCATGCGGGAATCTGATACTTCAGCCAAAATGCAGGGAGTCGCTGAACCAATTCTTGGCATTGTCGTTCAAGGCAAAAAAGAAGTGTTGCTGAATGAGGAAACCTATGGGTATGGTGTGGCTCAATATCTAGTGGTTTCGGTAGATTTGCCGCTCTGTGGATGTGCGATCGAGGCGACACCTGCGAAGCCGTATCTAGGATTTAAGCTAGATTTAGACCCCGTTCAACTCTGTGACATTATTGCTCAAACTAACCCAGGCATGGGTAAGAAAGAAAACTCGGTTAGAGGCTGGTTCATCAGCGATGCCGATCCATCGTTGATTGATTGTGCTATCAGGCTGACACGGCTTTTGGACACACCGCAGGATATTCCATTCCTAGCACCAATGATCGTCCGCGAAATCTACTACCGTTTGCTAATTGGTGAACAAGGTGAAGCAGTTCGCCAAATTGCCACATCGGGCAGCAATATGCAGCGCATAGCTGAGGTGATAAAACTTATCAAGGCTGATTTTACAAAGCCACTGCGGGTTGAGGATCTAGCTCTTCAAGCCAATATGTCTCCTTCCTCGTTCCATCGCCATTTCAAAGAAGTCACCTCCATGAGTCCGCTGCAATATCAAAAGCAATTAAGACTATTGAAAGCGCGTCACCTGATGCTTGCCGAGAATGCCGATGCGACCCATACTGCCTATCAGGTGGGGTATGAAAGTCCTTCACAGTTTAGTCGCGAATATTCTCGGATGTTTGGTGCGCCTCCTATGAAGGACATTGAACGATTACGAATAGCTTGAGCAAAGACTGTGAATTCGCTACAGCTAACTGCAAACATCCAAGGTACATATAGCGTTATATATTTCTGTTAGGGTACTTTTTTAGTAAAAAAGTAATTTTTCTATTTTTTTTACTCATATATACAAACGTGCTTGCATTATCAATAGGCAGTATGTAACTTGGCTATTGTGCAGTTTATTAGGACATGAACTGAAATTGAGTTGTATTTGAGTTGAGCTATACCTGTACTAAACTGACATGATTTGTAAATTATTTTTTAATCTACAAACAGTTTTGCAAGGTGCTAGTTTAATTCGCTTTCAATTGATGAAGTGTTTCAGTTGGAATAGAGTTTGATGATATGTGAAAACGTTATCTACACCCAGAAAACACTTGCCGAAAGATACGGGATTTCCATTGCCGCTTTACAACGGTGGTATCCCTATGCCGGTATAGTCAAACCCCGAAAGCGGGGAGGATATTTTGATGCAACAACAGTCGAGATTGCCGACATTTTCTACGTCGCTATCAAGATTCGGCGGTTGACTTGTGAGGAATATTTACAGCAGGTGATTCCTGCTGGTGGCTTAGATGCTTATTTACAAAAAGTCAATGACGTAAGCCTTTATGACTTTTTGACTAAGCATATATCTGATGAAGAAAAAAATAACCCGATTGTGCAAGCAGTTATTAGGAGAATTGAGCGAAATGAAGCATATCAACAAAGTGGCAGAGACTTTGCAGGTGTCGCCTGATGTAGTACGTACCTGCTGTCGGTTGTTAGATTTAGCTTTGCAGCCAAATGATACGCTTGATGAAACAATTGAACAGCAATTAGTTCAACTTAAAGAGACAGCCTCCCGTGAAGGTATGTCCCTTGAAGAAGCTGCCCAGCACTTGATTGCAATGCGCGATCGCAAATCAGAAGTAGGCGAACATAAGTTCGACAAGCGCGAGTACATCAAACAGCGATTTGGCGTAGACCCAGAGCAAGCTTTGCCCGACAGCTTTGTAGGAATACTTTACCGAGATGCAGATAGGGGTATTCAGTTAGGGGAATTACGCCATAAGGTGGTGCTTGAATCTTCCACACTTGCTTTAGAAGAATTTGTTTTTCATGGCAGCAGTTTACTTGGTGAAGGTAATACTTCCGTTCCACCTGGTTACGATGAAGCGCAAGAGCGAATTAACTCGCGCATTGATAACGATTTTTTCGGCAAAGTGAACTGGGGGGAAGAGACTCATCCACTGTTAGTCGGTACATCGACACCGCAGCCGAGACAGTTGAAGTCCTCGCAGCCGAAAACCGGGCAATCTCCGAAGAAATAGTAGCTCAAATGCTACCCATCTGCTATCAAATACGGGATGAGAGTTTACTCAACTTGAGAAAGACATCTACCCAGGCAGTTGGTATAAATTTACTTTCGGTAGTAGCTGGTACTGTGATTGGGACGTGGGTAGCAGTTCCCCCAACTCAAGAGAGACAGGAAATTCCGAGTATTCAGCCAATTTTGATTGGTGTAGGCATAGGTGAATTAGTTGGCTTGATTCTGGCACTAGTAATAATTTGGTTTAGCAGGGACGAACAAAAAACCTAATCAACTTTTCTCTCATCAAGGGAATTACTGATTTTAGTCGCATTATTGCCAGGGAGCAGTTATGAGCGCAGCATTTGACTTTTTGGTTAACACATCTGGTGGTTTATTGATGAACCTGGGTGTTTCTGGGATGGTGGGACAATTATTGGGAGTGGGGGCAACCCTTGCCTTGCATCCTCTGTTGCTACTTACTGGGATAGTTGTGGGTGGTGCGGGAATTGCGATCGCACGCGAGTTAAACAAGCGCCCTCAGTTGCAGTTGGTTGTTGATAATACGTGAGGGGTAAATTATGTTTACTCCTATACCTGTGCGAAATAAACAACCAAGTCGAAGAAGACAAAAGGTAAATGTTACCCTGTGGACGGTTTGTTCGACTGTTAGTGCGCTGTCTGTTATAGGGGCGGTTGCATTAATGGTTGGATGGAAGCAACAAATTCCAGGTAATCAGATATCGGAGGTACAACAGGTAAAGGCGCAAGTTTCCCAAATTCGGGAAGTGTACTTAGAAAAGCTTTCTCGTACTGACTACAATATAGACCATCTTTCCAGTTACTCCTCAGTCGAGGGTGCGCCTACTCTTACAGGCTGGCGACAGTTGGCGGCGGCATTGTGGGGACAGCAATTGCGGAGTGAAATATCCAGAATGCAGGCTAATGAGAAATCTGGGTTTTACCGCCTTCACTATATGCCGGCACTGGAGATAGTTAAATTCAACTCGCTGGATGTTTTACTAGAAGCGGCTTCTGGAAATAATACTTTTTATTGGGGGTACCGCAAAACCGATGGTACGAAAGTTGAGGAGAAGATACCAACTGGGGCGGCTGCTGTTTTGATTTTGGGTAAATTAGAGGCGATAGATTACGCTCAAAACTTGGAATCTCAACCATCGGTTGATCTGAATCAAATGCTAATTCAGATTAAGAATGCTCAAGAACCATATTCTCTTGCACAGGCGCAGCTGTTACGAGCGCGGGGGTATTTAGATCCAGTAGAGCAGATGGCACAGGTAGCAGACATCCGCGAGAGAATACACCAACGGGAGGAGCAAAGGCGGATGTATCTCCAACAAATGAAGAAGCAATTACCTCAGCCAGTTCCTAATAAACAGCCTGTTAATAAATCGAGGGGGTGATGTCATGTATGTCAAGTTTGCTGCTGCGATAATTTGCATAGCTTTGTGTTCGCTCAACGTTGTAGCGGCAGTCAAACGTACCCCTATTCGTACTACTCTTGAAGGTTCAACTCGCACAACAATTGAGATGATGCCATCTCCCAATTCAGGAGTGCATTGGATGAGTGCAGTTATATTTCTGGCTGGATTTGCTTGTTTTTTGGGCTGGGGAATTTCTGACTATAACAATGCAATTGAAGAAAGAGATGAACTGTCTGATAACTTGGCTAATCCTGGCAATCGACAACTTCATGTTGGTGCTTCTGATATTGATATTCAGCCTTCTTTAGTGCCCCCGGTGTCACCTTCTTCTGGGATGAGATTCAATAGCGAATTCTCTGCCAAGAATGTAGTCCAATTTTCCCCTCGTTCTAGTGTTTCTGGATTAGGGCGAGTACATAGTAGTCAGTTTATTGAAGATGGAGTGCAAAATCAACCTGGAATGTTATCTCCAGAAGAGTTTTACGCCCAACTTCAGGATGAAGATTTCTGGGAAGATACTAACTCCCAGGTGAATGATAAACCCGCCAGCTAGTTACTTAATTTGAGGTCATATTATGAGCAGAAATCAGCGCCGCAATTTTGATGTTGATTATTCTGAAGGTGGAGCAATTGTGCCTGCAAACCGCTTGCAAAACATGTTGCAGCAGGTACAGCAACAAGGAGGAATAGTAAATCAGCAACCTAACATTTCTCCCATGACTACTTATGAGACTCAGCCAGTAGAAGTTAGGTATATCAATGCACCTACTGCCTATAAGCCGAGGGTTCCTCAGATAGAGATTCCCTACATTGAGATTTGGAAAGCACATCGGCTCCATCCGCAAAACCCCTGGAGGTTTGGTTGGTATCCAGTATATTTTTTATCTGATGTAATTAAATCTCCTGTGGGTGTAGCTGGTGTGGGAGTGTGGTTGTTAATAATGCTGTTGAATTTTTTCCTAAATGGCAGTTATACCGGGCCGGGGTATGCGTCTGGGAAGAAGATTGAAGTTGTACCCAAGGAAGTTCCTTCTTTTGCCCTGCCTGTGGTTAAGCAGTTGGAATAATGTGGGTAAAGGCAATTTTTTGGTTCGTACTGCTGTTATGGATTGCAGATATTTTACAACCAGGATATTTGCAGTTTTATAACTGGTGTAATGCTGTGGCATTGGTACAAAAGCTTCAGTTTTCATCGTCGGCTGTTGTCCCCACTGCCGCACCTGGCGTGAATATGTCTTCTACTCCTGTTCCTAAACGCTATTCTCCTCAAGTAAGGGAACATGCAACATCCGGGGATGGCCTAAATTCTCCTGATTGCCGTGTAGCTAGGAATGATTTTGAGGAAGTATTGAGTACTGCAAAGATTGGTTGTTGGCAGGTTTCTCCTGCTAATGCGAAAAGGCGTTGAGGCAATGCGAATAATCTTTGAAACTGACGGTGGCAAGGAGGTTAGGAATTCAACTGTAACTAGTTTGGATGAGACAGCCGATACTAGTCCGAGTGCAAATTGGAGATATGCGATCGCAACCTCAGTTGTAATTGCAGCTATGGTCATTCCCCAGGTTTCTGGATGGATTGAATCTCAACTGTTAGTTAAATCTCTCCAAGGTCTAATATTACCAAAAACTATTCGTAGTAATCAGGTTTTAAATAACGGTCGAATTGCCTTTCCTACTGCGGCTGGTACTCCTGTAACTAGTGAGTTTGGTTGGCGGATACACCCAATTACAGGCGATCGCAAGTTCCACAGGGGGATTGATTTTGGTGCAGCCAAGGGTACACCAATTTATGCGATTGATGCTGGCCGAGTAGTTTTTGCGGGTGACAAGGGTGGTTATGGTAAAGCAGTTATTATTCAGCATCAGGGAAGTTTATCTACTCTGTACGGTCATGCTAGTCAGCTGTATGTACAGCAGGGACAACAAGTTGTGCGTGGGCAGATGATTGCAGCAGTCGGTAGTACGGGCTTTTCGACGGGGCCGCATTTGCATTTTGAAGTTCACGTTAATGGTGTAACACAGAACCCCCGTTCTTATTTACATAAGTATTTAGCTAACCGTTGAAGGTTATTTAGCTATTGGCAAGAGAGATGCAAATTGTACCGATTTTTATATCAGGTGTAGTTGGTGCAGCCTGCTCTGTTGCATTTTCTTACGGAGTAGCTTCACTGCCATGTAGATTGGTATCAAAGAGTGCAGATACTGTTTGTCAGGAGCGTAGCTTTGGTAAGGCACTTGATAGTTGGAAATTTGGGTTTATTGTTGGTGGTTTGACTGGGTTGATTTTGAGTCCTCGCCGTCAATTTATATCCCGTTTTCAACCCATTCATCTATCAACTGCTTCCTTAATTACTTTGGGCATTTATTTTTCAATTTCTCAAAGTACTGGTGTTTCTTCAGCGTCGTCAAATAGTTTAAGAGGAAGAGTTAGTACAAGTTATTACTCACCACATCCTGATTCTCCACGGTTGAGTGCTTTTTTAGCAACAATTCGTTGGGCAGAAACAGGAACTAGTGAGACAGAAAGTTATCGCAAGTTAGTATTTAACGGAACTTTTAATGATTTTTCTACACACCCGTTAAAGAAACAGTGCGCTCCTATTAATGGTAAAAATGTTTGTTCAACTGCGGCTGGTGCTTATCAAATGTTGGATAAAAGTTGGTATGACCTTCAGCCAAAGTTAAACTTAAAGGACTTTAGTCCAGCTTCTCAGGACAAGATGGCAATTGAATATATTCGTCGTAATAATGCCTTAAGTGATGTTGATGCAGGAAAGTTTGATACTGCTGTATGTAAAGTAGGTAGAGTTTGGGCTTCATTTCCTTGTAATAATTACAACCAAAATGCTAAATCAATCGATAAACTAAGAATTTACTATCAGCAGCAATTACAAAAGTTTGAAATTTCTAGGAGGTAAAAATCAGTGATGTTATTACCATCCAATAACATTAATGGTAATATTGAAGTTCAAAAACAACTGCTTTTGACCGCAATTGTGCAGGCAAAACAAGATGGTTTGGGCAATGAAGAGATTATAGCTAATATACGGGAAGCTTTACCTGATGTAATGGTTTCTTATGCTGAAACTGTTTTAAAGCAGATTGACTTTAGATCAAAATTATCACGTCAGGTTATAGAATTTAATTTAGAATTTTTATTTCAGGTAATATACGAATCAGTAATTGCAGGTACAAACGATGATGAAATATTATCAATATGTGCAGAACACTGTACTTTAAACCAATATGAATTTGTACGTTATGCACTTGAGTATATTCACGCTAATCGGTTTCCATCGCAGTGGGAGCAAAATAACATATATCAAAAAATGATTGAGATACTAAGTATCTCACCCATTGAATCTTTATTTGAATATATTGAATCAATCAAAAATATTTATCTCAAGCAGATTGGCTATGAAGTAGTTCAGGAGAATCTTTATAATTTATTTTTGAGCAATAAAGAAACTAGTTATTTTACTGATTTAGCTAATAAATCTAGAGATAACTTCATTAAAAACTATTGCTGCCGAACGGCAGTGCTTGTTGCGCGTGCCACAGGTAAGCCATTAGATTTAAAACTGACAGGTGATGGTTCAATTCTTTTAAAAGAGCCTAAATATTTAGATATAAATAGTGGTGCAAATGAGATTGCTACTTCACAAAATTTAACTATGGGACAGGCAGGAAAACTATTAGTTAATACCTTAGAAGAATTTAGTATTAATGCCAAATATGTTGAAGCTAAAACGGGGCCAACATTCAACCGCATTAAGGTAAAATTAGGACGAGGTGTAAGTTATAAAAAAGTAGAAGATATTGGCAATGACTTAGTGCAGCAGCTTGGTGAAGAGTTAAACTTGAAAGTTGCACCAATGGTAAGTGTTGTGCCTGGGGGAGTTGTATTTGACATACCCCGATTAGATAGACAATTTGCTTATTTCCGCGATTATTTTACTTTTGACAGTGAATCTGACATTCATTCTGTATCTATTCCTGGTGGTGTTGATGTAGATGGCACCTATGTTGAAATTCCACTTTATAGCGACAACGTAACCCATATCTTGGGTGGTGGGCGGACGCGGGGTGGGAAGTCACAATTTGAGAAAGCAGCAATCTTATATTTAGTGCGGCAGTATCCACCTTCCGTCGTTCGATTAGCGCTTTCGGATGTCAAACGCGTGACCTTTGGTAAATTTGATGGGCTACCCCATCTTGTTGCCCCAGTTGCGCGTGATGCAGAGTCTACCGCTAACTTGCTTGATTACTTGGTAGGAGAAATGGAATTGCGTTACCAAGAATTTGAGCGCCACAACAGTATTGAAACGATCGCACAGTACAACCTGCGGTTTGCACCTGATTTTGTCATGCCGCGAGTGATTTGTCTGATTGACGAGTGTTTTGATCTACTTTCCGATGATAACTACTGCGATCGCATTGAGACTGCGTTGATGAAGTTGCTTGCAAAAGCTGGTGGTGCAGGGATTCACGTACTTTTGTACACCCAGCGACCTGATAAAAACGTGATTGATCCGTTGATTCGCTCAAACTTTCCAGCCAAGACAGCCTTTGTTACGACTCGCCCTGAAGACAGTTGTATTATCCTTGGGGACGATAAAGACAAGCGTGCGGTTTACTTACTGGGATACGGAGATTTCTTGTATAAAACAACTGAAGTGCTGCGACTCCAGGCGCTTTATGTAGCTGACGATGAAGACCCTGAATACTTTCAGCAGTTACTCCTAGAAGCTAAAAATCAAAACGACCCCTACACAGCTTGGCAGTCTGGGTTAGACTTTGATGAATTTGTCGCTAGTTTGTATGGTGAGAGCAATAGTAAGGACATAGGTAAATCTAAAGCTGCTGCTGTTACTAAAACTAAACAGCATAAAACTGATTTTGAGGGCAGTTTTAACTTTAAGGTACAGCTTGACGAGGAAGCAAGAAACTCAATTTTGAATTTGCATCAAAAAGGCTATCAACTTGATGAAATTGTCAAAGCGGTATTCAATTTATCCCGTCAAGATGGTAGGTCATACAAGAAATTTAGAAACGTTATTGAGGAATTTTTAAATAGTTTGAAAGGGAGTGAGGAAGATGATATTTGAACTAACGATGCCTTTACCCCCTAGTATGAACGAAATTATTAACCAGGCACGGTCAGGTTGGCAAGCCAGCGCTGGGCTTAAGAAGTACTGGACAAACTTAATTGGTGAATTTGTTCGAGAATGTGAATTTTGTTTAGATGGTGCAGTTTGGATTGAATTTCATTGGTATCTCAAAAATTTTGGACGAGATAGCGATAATGTAGCTGCTGCCGCCAAATTTATCATGGATGGTCTGGTTACAGGACAAGCAATCCGTAACGATAACTTGACAGTTATCCAATCACCTGTAGTTCATTATTATCATCGCAGTAGTGGTGATGATGGTGTGCTGTTGAGACTTTCACAATCACCTGACTTTCTGTTAGATAATTTTATTGTATCTAACCAATTTTCCCGACACAGCTTAGAAAAGCATAGCCAAAAAATTGCATATTTAGTGTCAATTTAATTGATGGATATATTGAATTTAAAGGATGACGATAATGTTACGTTATAAAGACTACCGTCAGTTAATCGATCGGGTAAATGCAGGCAAGAATATTAACCTATGGGGCAAGCCAAATATTGGTAAGACTCTTACTGTTAAAAACTGTTTACTAAAGGATATTAACTTAGAGTCTGTTTACCTCAATCTTGAATATCCTTTTAGTGTGGAACATCTATTCAACGTTATTCCTATGAGCTTCAGCTTTTACTACCAGCACGATTGGCAAAATATCATAAGCAAATTATCTGATGGTTATAATAGACTGCTGGTGATAGATAATTTTGATAGATTACACTTTGTTAGCAATACTTTTAGCGACGACTTATTTCGATTACAACAGTTAGCTCAAATAGAAAATTTTTCTTTACTATTAATATCTCGGATGCCGCTAGAATATTTCCATTTTTCAGGTTTTGCTAACTATTTTGAAAAATTGGAATTGAACGAAACTAATACTTGGACTTTTGGACAGTAGATATATGGCTTTTAGATATCGTTTTTTGGTGATATCCGCTCTGGGTGGAATGTTGGTTTAAGCAATAAAGCAAGTTCGACTTTTGCTATCATCATTGAGGATGAAACTACTGCCGATACTGAAAAATAACCAGTACGAATCTATTAAATAGTTTTGGAATTGTTAATAGAGTAAGGGGTAGGTTAGTAGTGTAGTTCTCAGTAAATCCCAATCCTTACCGGGGCGAGAGTAATTAAAACCTTGTGACCTGTATTTTGGAGGGATGAATTATGTTGAAGAAGTTTGCGTTGAATTACTTGAGAAACATTAATGCTGCTTTTGGAATGGTGTCTTTG
Organism: Nostoc sp. CCY 9925; assembly: GCF_963920935.1. Taxonomy (NCBI): domain Bacteria; kingdom Bacillati; phylum Cyanobacteriota; class Cyanophyceae; order Nostocales; family Nostocaceae; genus Nostoc; species Nostoc sp. CCY 9925. Next base: position 20,082 of record NZ_CAWUDO010000076.1, read on the forward strand.
ACTGCTATTGGTTTGGGCGCTATAGCAACTTTTTCTGGTTTGGGTTTATTGTACTTAGCTAGGGGCGGATTCCCAATTGTTGAGGAAGAACGCTCTGAACAAATTGCCTCTATCGGCACTGGTGCTATTGTATTGGGCTTTACCGGAATTATTGTTGCTTCCTTGGGCGGTGCTTTCTTAAGTGTTGTTGAAGAATTGGAGGAAACTAATTCGAGTAGAGAAGCTGCAAAAATAGCTGACACGAAACCGCTTGTATTAACAAAACCTGAGAGCTTTGAAAAATCTGATTGTCTACCTTCAATTTACATTTACACGGTGATGAATTTCGATGGACATTCTGATTTAAAGGGCTTGGTTGTTTGCAGATTTGAGGAAGAACCGTATCGGAAATTGGTACTTTACGAGGAATTACGTTCTCACCATATTGACGACTTGACAGTAATCTGTGATGAAATTGATCCAGACAAATTAATTGGACAAACCTTTTCCTCATATAAGCCTTTACCTTGTGAAGCTTTAGAGGAACATTTAGATATACACCGACGCTATGTTAATGCAGTTAATAGCGAAGAATTTAGTTCTTGCTATTTGCAAGTGTGTGCTGGGTGTAAGTTACTGTATGGTGCCAATAATATTGTTTGTGGCATTCATCCATACGGATGGTTTGAAGATGGTTGCTGTCCAGATAAGCAATGGGATGAACGTAAGGCGTTGTTTCCATTTGAAGATGATGCTGTTGTCGAAAGCTTAAATAGAGAAATATCGTCCAATCAGGCGAATCTTTGTAAGTTTTACGGCGACCTTATTTTGTGGGATGAATACGCTAATCGTAGGTTTTCTTTTTCTTATTCCGGTATCTTGCTGAAACATTCTGACAAACAGCTTGAGCTTGGTACGGAAGTGAGACTTCTTTCCTACATCCAGTATTTCCGCACTCGAAATGTAGTGGTCTTTGACTACGTAGCATCAGGGCGAGTTTCGGAGTTTACGAAAGAACTTAAGGGTATAGCCCAAATCGAGGTTGATGGTGATGAGATATCTATCTTTTTTGATATATATGCGCCCTGTCACCGCTTTCGCCGTGATGGTGTAGCGCTGCATCCTTACTCAACTTTTGTTCCCCAAGAACTCAAATATAACTACAACTTGGTTAGTTACGTCAACTACCTTAAGAGTAAAAAATTTGGAGTGCTGGGATGAATAAGGAAGTTTCTAAAAGCTGCGGATGCAAGTCGGAAAAATCGCATTTTTGTAATTTCTGTATCTTGGATTGGTAATTTCTAAAATTCAACAACTGCAAATTTTGAAAAACTTGGTTCGTCTAATTGCTTAAAGGCAATTTACCCTCCTACCTCCTACTGGTCGATGGGATACGTGTAAAAGCTCTCACTCAGTACGGGGGGAAACCCCCGCTACTGGGTGGCAAGCCGCTACAACGCCGCCCATCAGTAATTCATGGAGGAATCACATTATGTCTGCTTTTGCAACATCACCTTTTGTGCAATCTGTTAACGATGTTTTGTTTCCAATCGAGTTGTTTTTGATTATCTTCCCAATCTTGCACGTGATTTTTGTCCCTGCTCAATCAGCATCACTTCAAGTTAGTAATAGCGCTGGGGTGATTTCTGAAGAGTCGCTAGTTTTGGAAACTCAGGGGTATTTGACTGTGGTTGGTGCTGTTTATGATGAAAAAGAATTTTCTGAACCAGAATCTTCGATTATTGAAACTGCGCCGCCATCTGTTGAAACTAGGTTTACGGATGAAGCCAGACAACTTGTGCTAATAGATGTTACGGAAGAGAGGAAGAAGCTTTTGGGTTTAGGTGCGCGGAAACTGCGACAGTTCTGCAAGGAACGCCAGATTCAAGGCTATTCTACCGTCTATAACCGTAAAAAACTCGATGGACTCGTTGACTTTCTGATCGCACAACAAGTGACTTCTGCTCAAGTAGTCGAGTTTGTGGAAATGCTTGCTTAGAGTTTGATAAAAAGCCTCGGTAAAAATTGGGATTTCAAAACTACTTCCTTGATATAGGATGGTACTTGCTTGATAATTCCTTCTATTAAGTTTGGGCTTCTAAGATGCGTCCTATACTTCTTGGCGATAATGTCGGTAATCCCCTCCGAGTGGCTTCCTCAGCTACCTGCGTATGGTAATGATGCTTTGAGCGACTGGGTTTCCGGTTTTTGCTCCATTCGCTGATTTCGACGATTTTGCTTGCTTCTGTACTTTTGCACTTCTTAGGTCTACCTACGTTGACACCTAGCACCTCATTAGCTTTTGCGATCGCCCCCTCCTGGGTTTCTGACAAGATGGTACTTGATGTCCATCTTTTTTTCCACTTTGCTATTGAGTTTTCGGTTACGCCAATCTCTTGGGCTAAGGCTACATATTTTTTGCCTTCGTTTAGTCCTAGCAGAATTTTCGCTCTTTTGCTAACTTCATCGCTGCTGGTCGCTGCTATGTGCTCTAGTGCTTGCTTTTCAATAGAATTTAGTATTTGAAGACGAGGCATGTAAAAATTTACCCCTCTTTACTGTACAATTTTGCCAAATGGAATGAAGCCTGATATACTTTTTTTGTAGAGTCCATTTTTCCTAAAGATTCACTCAAAGCCCTGGTGCAAACAGGGCTTTGAGAAAAAAACAAACCCACCTGTTACTAAAACAGGACGGAATTTTGTTTTGTCAATTTAGTTATCTAGAGCCATCATATCATGAGTTTACACAGTTTTACAAATCTTTCTTCGGATAGATGCTTTTTGTGCCAATATCAGTGTCTTAAATATCTCTTCAGTTGTATTGGTTGTCAATGGGTTGAGAATAATAGTGACTGCGGGAGAAAATCTTTCAAAGAGAATCTTCTGGTAGGTAATTTTTGGTATTTACAAGAATTAATTATTTTTTAAAATAATCAATTTTCCCAAGCGATAGAAGCGCTGCAAATGTTGCTGTATAGGCTTTTTCTGCTTTATTGTTGGGATTTTCACTTCTTGAAATTATCTTTTAACTGACAATTTGTGAACCGGAGTATAAATATGTCTGAGGTGCAAAATCCGGCAATCGTATATATTTCGCCTGCGGAGTTGGTTGTTCATCCGAAGCTGATAGAAATATATGGTGAGAATGAGGAACGTCCGGCTTTAGAAAAAAGTATCTCTGAAAAAGGGATTCTTGAATCTTTAAAGGTATCTGCACGTACTGGTGTAAATATCGTCTTGGCAGGTAAGTGTCGCTTGCAGATAGCTCGCCAGTTAGGAATTTCCACTGTAAAAGTGGAATTTGTCGAGTCTGGTTCGCCTGAAGAAGATTTGAAACTAGTGCTTGACTTTAATCTCCACCGGGAAGGTGGGAAGACTCATTACCAGAAATTTCACGAGGGGCAGTACTGGGAGAGCGTACTTCGTCCCCAGGCGAAAGAAAGACAAAGGGAAAGCGCTCGTCGTTTGAATGAATCGAAGTGTTCAAATTTGAATTATTCGATAAATGAGAGAAAGTCTCAATTAAAGAAGGGTAAACCCGTGATTCGGGAGGTTTCAGAAAACCTAAATATAAGTGTTGGTAGTTATCACAAGGGCAAGAAAGTTTTTGAATTAATTTCTCAATTACGAGAAATGGAAAAATTTAAGGCAGTTGTTGCACTGGAGATGGAGTTTAACCGAAGTATTGATGCAGCATACAAGTTTGTTTGCAATCAAGATATCTGTTACCAGGTAATAGACCTTCTGGAGGCAGATGAGATAGGTAGTATAGGTGATGGTATTGCTTGGATGCGAAATGGCGAGCGCAATCCGTTTCGACGTTTCCAGCTTGACCAAGTATATCAATTCAAGAAGAGACTGCGGCCCGAATTGGAAATTGTGGGACGGGTTATTGATATAACTAATGAGTTTGTTGTGTTTGGATTGAGGAATTTAGGGAATATGAGCCTAGAAATTGTGAATCTACGTCCGCGACAAATTGATGCAGAATTGCAGGATGAACCATCTGCATCACAGAGGAAGAGAATATTTCACTTAATGCAAAAGTTTAGTGATGTTTTCCCAGTTCAGGTATCTTTAGCGGAGTTGTTAAAACTCCCAAATTTAACTGAAAAAGAGGAGGTTTTGTTGCGGATGTATGAGTCTGACGTATTTGAAAAAACTTGGGAGGATTATAAGACCCAAATGAAAGCAATGGAAGTATCTACAAATAGAAAAAAGGATAAAATTTGTGCTGCATAGGTAGCTGTGGGCTGCTAATTTAGTAGAGAACTTGTCCCACAATTTAACATTATTTACTAGATTAGCATTTCAATACTAATTGCAATACGAGTTCACTATTGTGGGTGCTGAACTCGTATCAAGATATTTGACTGTTTTTTGTTTTTAAACTCAATGGTGGAGTATGAGTAATTTCATCTTCACCAGTTGTACTAACAAGAGCCAATGTGGGGTAACGCTTGTGGGTGTTACTAGCTTTGCATTGTCATCCCAAAACTCTTTTGTCGATTTAGTGACAACTTCGCTCGAACTGCCTCATTTAAATAATTACCAAAAAAAAGTTGGGTAGTCGCATTGTTGTTGGTGAAGCGTGTTGGACTAAATCTTAGCCTAAGCCTACGTATGTCTAAGCCTAAACAAGTATAAACCTTTGTTTGCTTTCAACCACGAGACGATTACCAGTCGCCTCCAACAAGCGGATAACCAACCGCTTAAACATAAAAATTTCAAATTTAGGCTAACACATTTTGACCAACAGCGAGACTACCTGATGCACAAAAATCATCAGGACAGTCACTCATGTACCAAGAAAATTTCGGGGGAGATTTTGAGAACAAGCCCCAATTAAGCCTTTCACAGCCTTCAAAAAAGAAAATCAAACCCCACCTGCCCGCAGAATCCGTGGGCAAACGCTACGTAGAGCGCTTTTGGCATCCATTTGGGGCGATAGTTGCCCCAAATCAAGCACAAGGTGTAAAACCAGCATGGCGCACTATCGATTATTACCTCCAACCTTCCCAACTGTGGAACCTGCACCAAGACAAGTCGAAACTAGTAGGTCTGCGCTTTAACGACACAACTCGTTACGCCACAATCGATTTAGACCTAGAAGGCGACTACCATAACATTGAATCCATAAATCGCATCAAAGCGGTGCTAGAGGACATCGGCATAGTCGATATCATCATTCTCCAGTCCAGCTTTAGTGGCGGCTATCACCTAATCCTAAGCTTCGCATCCCCCCTACCCACCTTTCCCCTAGCCTGCGCCCTAGAGATTACCTTAAGAAACGCAGGCTTTATCCTCCGCCAAGGACACCTAGAAATCTTCCCCAACACCAAACCATATAGTGCCAAACAAATAACTAACTACAAAGCCATCCGTTGCCCCATGCAACCGGGTAGTGGGTCATTTCTACTTAATGATGACCTACAACCAATTAGCGACTCAGTTTCTATCTTCCTCGATTATTGCGATCGCGCGGCAAGTCGGCAAGATTTAACCAAACTAAAACAGGTAGGGAACAAAGCCAAAAAACAAATTTCACGGGAGAGATATCGTAAGCAAGAGTCTGCTGATGCTGCCCAGTGGCGTGCCAACTGGGAAGAAATCATCACCACAGGCTGGACAGGAAAAGGACAAACAAACACCCTCCTACAAATCTTTGTAGGCTACGGAATCGTCTTTTTAGACTTAGAGAGTGATAAATTAGTCGAATTTTGCCTTACTACCGCAATTAACGCCCCCGGCTACAGCCAATATTGCCGACATCAACACGAAATCGAAGCTAGAGTGCGGCATTGGGTAGAATCCACAATTCGCAACAAATGGTACAGCGCCTACATTAGTTATCCCGAAAGGCTATTGGGTACATTTGCCAACACATTTGCAGAAGCCATAGCAGGCATTAGCAACATAGATAAACCCAAAGATAACGTAATTCCATTTGACCGTCGTAAGCAACAGAACTGGGAACGCAGCCAACAAGCTCAACGACGCATCCAGTTAGTGGTAAAGACAATAGAGTGGGATAGAGGGTTGCCAGTAGGGGCTACTGAACGGGGTAAAGCAATACGTGCTGAATACAAGCGCCGCTTTCACAAAACTATCTCACAAGAGACACTACAAAAGCACTTGCATTTGTGGCATCCCACGCGCTACATCTTAGATCCGTGGACGGAAAATAGCTTAAACCCTTATCAATCAAGTAATGACGGGCAATTTAATAGCGTTCAAAACTCATTTGCAAAACAGAGTGTTGAAAACCCTTACCAAAAGCAAAGTGACGGTCATTTTTACTATATGAAGGTTTTTTGTAACTGTTTACCTCCGGCTGCCGATGCCCCTACAGGGCAGTTGGCAGTAGCAAGTTTTGAAGAAGTTGCTAAGTCTGAAGGGGAATTGTTTTTACCACAGGTACAAGATGAATTTGAGGAAACTAATTTTAATTCTGAAGAATTGAATTTATTACAGCCAGAAGATTTGTCTTTAACCTCAACTGTCAAGAAATCTGATAATTCATTAGTTTCTTCAAATATTATACAACTGGATAAAAACGTTAATCAAAGTAATTCAGATAAGGATTTTAAATACCTCTCTACCCCCAGCGCGGCTGAAAATTACAATAACAAAAACTTATTAATCAATTCTGTCAGTATTCCACCTACTGCATCTACACCTGCAATTGTGCTGCCTGAAGCGTTACAAAAAGCCGAAGTTAGCGAGCAAAGTACATCTTCAGGCGATTCAGCAACAACTCTCGCTTTGTCAGAACTGAAGAATCTGACTAAGTTGCGACTCCAAGCAGCATCCCATGCCAAACGTGTAGCTAGAGAGTATTGCCTGATTGCGCGATGCTTGATTGGAGGTAAGGAACGCGAACGTTTGGAGCAGACTGCCAAAATGCAATTTTATCTCGATTCAAGTAACAAAACTCTAATTGCAGAAGCTAACGAGTGGGCGGCTGTCAATCCTGGATGCCTACCATTTTCGTTGGAGTTAGCGTTTCAAGAAGGTGAGACGTGATAGCTGGATTTTTCTGGTTGTTTATTTTTTTGCTGGCATAGGCGCTGAAATAATCTTTCACTTTTTCATCCCCCACCCCAGCATTGAGAGTTTGGGAATTCAATGCTAATCTGTATTTGATAGTTTGGATAGTAATGTAAAAAGATAATTTTTTATAGCTAGTTAAGAATATTTAACAAAAAAATATTACTCATAATTTTTTTACTCAAATATTTTGAATTAAGAAAGAAATTCCTTTTTAGTCATTACTAGTGAAGACTAACCAGCATTTCTTAATTTTATATCGCTAGAGTGGGCGTATTTACAGGATATGAAATTTTAAATGTTAATCCTGATCGAGATAGCAACTAATCCTACATATACAAGATATATCCAAATTTCTTTGCTGGCAATGATACTTGGCGGCTTTCTACTAGCTACAATTGTTGGTTCAATTGGCTGGTATATCTCTAAGCGCCCTGCTGGTTGGGAAAATGCAGAGACTCCAAACTGGATTGTACAACTTACTAAAAAGCTCAATAAACAGAAGTCATCGGATAATTAGAACTAAGATAGTTAGATGAAAATTTATTTGTGAAAATAATTAAATTAACCAGAATTAAAAACCTTACAAAACCGTCATCATAATTTATCTAAAATTGTTTAATTTCCGATGTCTTTGTTAGCATTCTGCTACCTAAAGAAAGTTAACAAAGGAGAATATAAGCATGGAAGCAGAAGAAGTATTGCAGAGGTATGCAGCAGGACAACGTAATTTCTGTGGGATAAACCTTCAAGGAATATACATGAGAGGGGTGAATTTGAGAGGAGTAAACCTTAGTTGGGCTGACTTAAGTAGGGCTTCTTTGATGGATGTTAATTTGAATGAAGCTGATCTGCGTGGAACTTGCTTCAAAGAATCTTTTCTGATATTAGCAAATCTAACTCAGGCAGATTTGAGTTATGCTAACTTCACATCAGCTTATCTAACTTTAGCTAATTTGAGTCAGACCAATCTAAATCAGACGAATTTCACTAAAGCTAACCTCACAAAAGCCAATTTGACCGGAGCAAGATATCTAATTTCAACCAACCTTCATCAGGTTATTATAACTGATGCGATTATGCCAGATGGAAAAGTACACAGCAAAATGAGTTTGTGGAAACAAACAGGTATTTGTCTAAAAAATTGGACAAAGAATGGATTTTATAATTGCTCTCATGTAAAACAGTGATATACTAAGTTATCCCTTTAACTTCTGTAGGCTATCTATCAGAAGTAAGGTAAAAACAAGAGTATAAATCCGGCACTTTGGTATAACTGTGAATGAGACAAAAGTCTCTAAGTTAGAATACCCAGCGCCTGTTTATCAACTTTTATTTTTTATCTGTGAATTGCGGATATAAATAAAAGTATTCTTAAAAAGATTGCACTTTACACCCTTGGTTGTTATGCCAGCAAAATTTTACATTCAGACAGAGTGGGCAACTGGTTTTCTTCACTAAAAGTAGGCAGAAGTCCTACACAAGTTGCGTATCTGGAAGAAAAGGGAATGGCTGGTCAATAATTATCGGCTATTTAGATATTTAGAAAAAATCCATCAGTATCAAAGTTGCGTATATCTTTGATATGCAGACCGAAGAAAAGTGAGTTGCAGTATTGCTCTCATTGTAAATAGCGCCCTGCAATTGGGAACTATAAAACGAAGAACTGAACGGGATTTTTTCAAATTATGCTCATACCTGTTGAATGTCTCATTCAATTGGTAGTCTTTCAGATATTTTCTAGTTTTATTTCAACCCCTCAAAGCTATCAGGAGTAAATATGCAAGCAACAAACGTAACTCTGGGAATTCCCAACCTCAACACTATGAATAGCCAGGATTATATTGAAATAGAACAACAATATGGTGCTGATAATTACCATCCTTTAGATGTAGTCATTACTAAAGGGCAAGGAGTGTGGATATGGGATATAGAAGGTAAAAAATACCTAGATTTTCTTTCAGCTTACTCAGCATTAAATCAAGGTCATTGTCATCCCAAAATCCTTGCAGCCATGATTGAGCAAGCCGAGAAAGTTACACTAACTTCCAGGGCTTTTCGCAATGACCAATTGGGAAGATTTTATGAGAAGCTTTCTGAGATTTCTGGTTTACCTAAAGTGCTACCCATGAATTCGGGAGCCGAAGCTGTGGAAACGGCTATCAAAGCCATTCGTAAATGGGCTTATAAAGTAAAAGGTGTACCAGAAAATCAAGCAGAAATTATTGTTTGTAGTAATAATTTTTCTGGACGCACTATTAGTTTAATCAGTTTTTCTACAGAAGAACAATATCAAGATGGATTTGGGCCTTTAACTACTGGGTTTAAAGTTATTCCTTTTGGTGATGCTGAAACATTAGAAAAATCAATTACTCCTAACACTGCTGCATTCTTGGTAGAACCAATTCAGGGTGAGGGAGGTATTATTGTTCCTCCTAATGGGTTTTTAAAGCAAGCAGAACAAATCTGTCGCCATCATAATGTATTACTGGTTTTTGATGAAATTCAAACTGGTTTAGGAAGAACAGGTAAAATGTTTGCCCATCAATATGAGAATGTTAAGCCAGATGGCATAACTGTAGGTAAAGCTTTATCTGGTGGATTTTATCCCATTTCTGCGTTTATTTCGACAGAGGAAGTGATGGGTGTATTTCAACCTGGAGATCATGGTAGTACCTTTGGCGGAAATCCCTTAGCTGCTGCTATTGGAATTGCCGCACTTGATGTAATTCTAGAAGAAGAGTTGTCAGAAAAAGCCTTACAACTAGGAGAGTATTTCATCACGAAATTACAATCAATTGAGAGTTCATATATCAAGGAAGTGCGTGGCAAAGGTTTATTAATTGGGATGGAATTGCACCCCGAAGCTGGTGGTGCTAGACGTTTTTGTAAAGCCTTAGCTAAAGAGGGATTATTAGCTAAAGAAACTAGAGAGAATGTCATTCGTTTTGCTCCACCCTTGGTTATTTCCCAAGATGAAATAGATTGGGCGTTGGAAAGAATTGAGCGAGTTTTGACAACCACTTGTTAGTTTGGCGTAAATTGAGTATGATGGGTGACTTGTAGTGTTTGAGAAGTCATTAGTAGCAAAATTGAACAATCGTCTCACCCAACTCATGAGTATCTGGAAATTGCACGTCAAGTTAAATAAAAGACGGCAATCTGATCCTGGTTTGTCCTGGTACGACCACTGCGAAGCGCCTAGTACGTTGGCAAGACTTGCCTTCTAGTCGCTATGCAGACCGTATGATTTTTATTTTCAATAAAAAGGACAATCTACCATGAATCGTGAAGAACTTTTGCAACAGACTGTGCAACCAATTGACATTAAAGCTTTCGATGTTGTTGGCTTAGTGGAAGCTATGGGTAAGACAGCTTTCCAAGGTCGAAATTTAGGACGGGCAGCAAAAATTTATGACGCAATGCTGCAAGATAAAGAATGTACGATTATTCTGTGTTTAGCTGGGTCTTTGTTTAGTGCTGGACTCAAGGGAATAGTCCACGACTTAATTACTCACAATATGGTAGATGCGATCGTGTCTACTGGCGCTAACATTGTTGACCAAGATTTCTTTGAAGCGTTAGGTTATCGTCATTATGTTGGCGACCCCTTTGCTGATGATGAGATACTGCGTCAGCAACGAATAGACCGCATATATGACACCTACATTGATGAAGATCAACTGCGGGTGTGTGACATGACGATCGCCGAAATCGCCGAGAATTTAGAGAAGCGTCCCTATTCTTCACGGGAATTTATTGAGCAGATGGCGGCTTATTTAGAACGTCGGGGTAATTATGGTCAATCTGTAGTGCAAGCTGCTTATCAACACCAAGTACCAATTTTTGTCCCTGCTTTTAGTGACTGTTCGGCTGGCTTTGGCTTAGTGCATCACCAATGGAATTCCCCAGAATCTCATTTAACGATTGACTCGGTGCGAGACTTCCGGGAGTTGACGCAGTGCAAACTGGCTTCCAATTACACTGGTTTGGTGATGATTGGTGGTGGTGTACCGAAAAACTTCGCCCAGGATACGGTGGTAGCTGCGGAAATGCTGGGGTTTGAGACGAGTATGCACAAGTATACAATTCAAGTCACGGTCGCCGATGAACGGGATGGTGCTTTATCTGGTTCTACTCTCAAAGAAGCGCATTCTTGGGGGAAGGTGGATAAAGCTACTGAACAGATGGTGTTTTCTGAGGCGACTGTGGCGTTCCCGTTAATTGCGGGGTATGCGTATCATAAGGGGAACTGGCGCGATCGCCAACCACATCATTTAGCTGAGTTATTCACTAAACCTCAACCCAAGGTAGTGACTGTGTAGAAATTTTCAGGGGGTAAATTTACCCCCTTCTCACATGACAAACAGCAATCTCAAAATATTACTCATAGCGTGCTTTGCTCTCCTTCATCTTTGCAGCAAGGTGAAGTTCTTATTTATCTCTTGTGTTATCTAACACAACTAAGTGTTCAACTTTTGGCAGAAATTGTTTGTTTCTTTGGCGTAAATTCTTTGGTTTTTTTTGTGTAACTTTTTGTATCGTTGGGAAGACGAGGATTCTGTAAAGTTTTTTTAAGATGGGAGACAAGATAGATAAAGTACAAACACTCTTCTCAAAAAGGCAAGGAATCATGCAAGAAATAAAAGAAGCAAAAGGAAGTCAGGATTTACTCCCAGAAATTAAAGAGCCTTACTATTACGCCGGTACACGTTGGAGATGGGGCTTTCAACCAAGTGCAGAGATTTGGAACGGACGCTTGGCTATGATTGGCTTCTTTGCAACCGCACTGTTTGAAATATTTGATAAAAGTGGGCTTCTTGGAGGACTGTTCTGGGGATTTTTCTCATAAAAAATAATGTTGTTCTTTAGTAGAGTATTGTAGAGCAACAAAAATCTTCATCTTTGTGAGAATTGGGTTTAGACAAGTATGCAGGATAATGTGCTCCATTCAAGATAGTTAATATCATGAATGGAGCGTAATAATTTTGGTCATGTGTCCTCATCTGGATATTCCTGCGCACTGTTTTGACACTAGATTGTAAGTTGATTAAATGGATTGTCCAGATTGAAAATTTGAACTCACTTTAGGGATATACCTGTGAACTATTCCTAACCCTTTCTGATAACCACTTATACCAACTCTCTAACCCAGTTCCAGTCATTGCTGAAACTTGAAAAACCTGAATTTGAGGATTAACCTGCTGGGCGTATTCTATGCAACGTTGAACGTCAAACTGCACATAAGGAAGCAAATCAATTTTGGTGAGAATCATCATCTCACTGGCGCGGAATATATGAGGGTATTTTATCGGCTTATCTTCTCCCTCAGTGACAGACAGAATTACCACTTTGAGGTGTTCTCCCAAATCAAATAGGGCGGGACAAACAAGATTGCCCACATTCTCAATCATTACGACTGAGTTCAAAGGTGGATTTAATTGTTGCAAACCCTGTTCTACCATTACTGCATCTAAATGACAGCCTGTACCTGTGTTAATTTGTACTACTTTACAGCCTGTATCTTGAATTTTCTTAGCATCATTAATCGTTTCTTGGTCTCCTTCAATAACGCTGAGAGGCAACTGATGCTTTAAATCATTAATAGTGCGAGTTAATAGTGTTGTTTTTCCTGAACCAGGAGAACTCATTAAATTTAAAGCAACGATATTACGACCTTTAAACCATCCCCGATTTTGGGCTGCTATTAAATTATTTTTTGCTAAGATATCTTGTTCTAAAGATATAGTTGTACTATGTACTTGAGCATGAATCTGAGATGCTTCGGAGATAGAATCATGACTGTGAGAATGGGTGACTACAGTGCCATCTGGTAAAGTGTGAGTGTGAACATGATGAGAATCATGATTGTGAGAATGGGCGATCGCTGTATCTTTAGGTGAAGTATGAGTGTGGTGATGATGATGCTCATTTTGGGAGCTAATTACTGCTACTTCAGTTGTTTCAATAGTGATGATTTTAACTTCAGCATCGTCAGAACAACCGCAGGTTACACACATAATTTTTATCTTCAAATTTCATGCCTTCAAAAAGCGTATCAATTGTCTCATGAGAAAAAAGTTTATTAAATACAGATGTAGATGTTCAATCTCATCAGATAATATTTATTTCTATTATTTTAAAGGTAGCTACCTCTAAAGAGAGAGAGACAAACTTAACTCAAGTTAACTTTACTGACATCAAAAAATATCTAATTTTGACAAATTTTTAGGTGCTTTATAACTTTTTTTATTGTTACTAAAAACACGAAATAAAGAATCACTAGACGTATCCATTACTGCATCGTAGCGCTGGCGTTCGTTTAGATCCTGATTCCACTTATCAAGTAGAGAACGAGCGGCAGCAGGTATTACATAACGAAGTAATTCTCCTGTTTTTTTATTCTTAATTACAACAACCCCAAAGTTACTTGAGTCGCTTTTAGAGGGTATAACCCGTAGAGAGTTTTGTCCTGGTGTGGCAACTGTAGCAATCATAATGCCATCAACAACGCAAGGACATGGTGCATTAGCACCATCAAAATAAGTAACATCCAATTCGCGTGGTTTGGCATCAAGACGCTTCATTGCATCTAATCCTATACGGATTCCTAGAGCAATGTAACTACCAAAACCTCCATGTATGCGCTTTCCTAGAGTGACCCATTCTTCTGGAGTTTCCGCTTTGACTGGTACAGACGGAACTAAAAAACACAAACAAATTAGTAAGCATATAAATCGCTCAAGTTTGTTAGACATCACTATATTTTGCCAAGATAGTTATTATAAAATCGGAATTAAGTTGAATAAACAATATCTAAAGTTTTAATCAATTTGATAGCAGTAACTAACGAGTAATACACTGTGTAGCAAAGCTAAATCTAAGTTAAAAAGCGATCTAACACCGTCTTTAATGCTTCAATCTCAGTTTTAATATCTCCCTCTTGGGCAGTTCGAGCAACGGATTCCTTGAGATATTCATTCAAAATAATTCTACCAACCTGCTGAATTGCCCCTCGCACAGCAGCTATTTGAACTAATACATCTGGACAAGGACGACTTGTTTCAACCATATTCTTTACACCTCGAACATGTCCTTCAATACGGGACAATCGCTTCACCAAATCCTGTAGAGATGCTTCACTGTAGCTATGCTTTATATTGGATAAGTTTTCTTGATGAGAATCCATGTGGCTATTTTTGGTAAATTTTTATGGGTTTAAAATTGCTCAGTGACACTTTACTAATAGTTTTCAATCTAAATTACTGCTAAAAATCTTCTTAGTAGCAAATATCTGTTTGAGTAACAATTTAATGTGATTGACTCAAACGAATTTACACTCTGCGAGATGGGCTGATAGGTGCATGTTCCAGCTGACAGTAAGGGCGACTATAGCTTAGTGGTGACTCTAAAGCGTGCCCAAGCAAAAACTCTGGGTTGCTCATTACCTGCTCAGTTTTGCCATCATATACGACCTGACCTTGACTCAGAACAACTGTGCGATCGCATAAATCCAAAGCTAAATCTAAATCGTGGGTTGCAATCAGTTGCGTCAGAGGTAAGCTTTGCAGTAGCTCGATGAATTGACGGCGAGAACGGGGATCTAACTGAGCAGAGGGTTCATCAAATACTAATATCTGTGGGTTCATTGCTAAAACTCCAGCGATCGCAATCCGTTTCTTTTCACCTCCAGATAAATTACCTGTATAGCGTTGCCCATACCATTGGGGATCGATATCAACTGCTGCCATTGCATGAAGAACTCGCTGTTGTAATTCTTCACCTTGTACACCCATATTCATCGGGCCAAAAGCAACATCTTCCCAAACTGTTGTCATGAACAACTGATTATCAGGATTCTGGAACACCAAGCCGACAAAATTCCGAATGTTTCGCAAATTTTCAACAGTTATAGCCCACTCTCCAATCGTCACTTGTCCCGACTGAGGCATGATAATTCCATTGAGATGTAACAGTAACGTAGATTTTCCCGAACCATTGGCTCCGATTAATGCTACTCGCTGGGTTGCTTTGATAGACAAATTAATTTCTCTCAAAGCTTGAGTTCCATCAGGATATATATAGCTAAGATTTTGAATTGATATTGGATTATGGTGCATTGAGAGAATCTGAACAAGAGTTATTTCCGCCAGTAAATAGCCTGACCTAGCAGCGCCAAAATTATAGTTAAACTCAAAGCCACAATGTCAGATCGTCCTCCTGACGAAACTTTTTCCATCATCGGTGGTACTCCTTGATAACCTCGTGACAGCATCGCCTGATAAACCAGATTACCTCGGTCATAAGTGCGGATAAACAGCGCTCCAATCATGTTGCCAACAATTAACCGGATCGAGCGATTGCTGTTCATTAGGTTTCGGGACTCGGCTGCTCGACGCATAGCGTTAAACTCGCCAATCAACACGCTGATGTAGCGATACATAGATGCCAAAATTGCTACTAGTAGTGGTGGAGTTCTCAATTCAAGCAGGGCATGAAGCAGCGCCGTTACCGAAGTTGTTAAAGTTAGTAAATTTAGTATCAACAGTGATAGCAATGCCTTAAGCGTTACACTACCTAAGACAGTTAGCCCCACTGTTGTAATCTGTAATGGCCCCCAAGACCATAACACCTCGCCCCCACCCCGGAATAAAGTACCCAGGAGAACGACACCAATAAATGTGAACTCAACTGCCAACCGTTTCAGTAGTACTAATAGGGTGACTTGACTCAGCAATAGCAGGCTGACTAGAGCCAATCCATAAATAGCCCAAGTCCACCAATGTCCATCTGGCGTTAGGACATTGGCAAACACGAATAACAATGTACACAGTATTCGGGTACGGGGAGCGAGTTTGTGCCAGGGAGTAACCTGCTTGCTATCGATATCCAGCACAAATGCCCCAACGTGTAGCAGCATTCTGTTAAGTTCCTATCTATATTTAATCTGGGGCATCTGAGTCTGAATAGCCATCATGTTCTGTGGAAGGTGAAGTTGAACCACGCACAACTAATTTGCCAATGCCCCAAGCTAAACCGAAAGTTGCTAATGTTCCGATTAGACCAGCTAAAGGAGTGGCGATCTCGGATGGTACACCTCTGAGGGCATACTCATCAAAAATGCTGTAAAAGGGTAATTTCTGAGCGGGTTTCTCTTCAAGTTCTTTGCTGTCAAACTTCAGGTCTTTTGAGACTCTATCTAGCCCATCGGGATTTTTGCTAGCCAATGGCGAAAGGAAAATTGCAATCAGCAGAGCAATGCCTAAGCCAGCGATGACAAAGGCACGGTTGCGCGAATGCGATAGGTTGCTACTCATAAGCATTCAGTCCTGATTTCATAAATACCTTTTAATACCGGGAGAGGGGACGAGAGATAGGTGATTTTGATTTTGTCTGACGGGGCGGATCGTAAAATAAATCAGGTCGAGTCCGCCAAATAAAACTGAGTGCTACCACAGTAATCAGCGCCTCACCAATGCCAATTAAGATGTGCCAAGAAGCCATAGCTGTTAAAGCCACCGCTAGAGGAATCGTTCCCGATAAAGCAAGTTCCAAAGCACACACAATTGAGGCTACCACTACGCTTGTCCAGGCTGCGATCGCTGCGCCAATTACCACTCCTCGCAAGGTATCGCGCCCAGTAGCAAATCTAACTGTTCGATAGAGATAGTAACCACCAAACGTACCGATCAATCCCATGTTAAAGATGTTGGCCCCTAATACCGTCAGTCCTCCATCTTGAAACAGAACACCCTGAACGATGAACACTGTTACCATCACTAGTGACCCAGCCCACGGTCCTAATAAAGCTCCTGCAAGCGTTCCGCCTAAAAGGTGTCCAGAAGTGCCTCCAGGAATTGGAAAATTAATCATTTGTGCTGCAAAGATAAATGCTGCACAAACTCCCATTAAAGGTACAGCTCGTTCTTGGTATTCTGCTTGCGATCGCCTAATAGCGACTGCAATTAGGCCAATGGCGATTATCCAGGTGATCGCGATAACGGGTAAGTTCAGGAAGCCATCTGGAATGTGCATAGCTAAATGCGGCTGTATTACCCAGTACAGCCAGCCGAAGGACGAAATACCTGTGAACGCTACCGTGTTCATATTTAAGAAGTGTCCTTTGCAGCCAAATTATTTGAGGGTCTAGCTTCTCAGTAGACCATGTATTCTCTAAAAACTTCAATCCGGTAGGGGGGGATAAAAAGTGCAAATCGATAGTGTTATGCTGCTTTTTGTAACCGTACACTGGTGAAAATACTTCTCTTTTCCTATCGCAGTTCGCGCAGCATCTGCGGGCTAACTGTTGGGCGACTTTGCAAGTCAATAAGAAAGCTATTGGCTGAGGCGTGACTCCAAGTCGTTAAGACTCTTGACTTTTCCCGTTAAGTCATGAAACAACCCAATAGCAAGAGTTTCACACTATATTTTATTCTCGAAAACTTAATTTTAATGAGAATGAATTATGAGAAAATAGGGCTTTGAGTTAGGGGTATAGTAAGCGTAGGCGTAGCCCGTCGTAGACAACATCGCTACATGCTTTCAGTGTTGGCTGCGGCTCTCTCAAACTCAGACCCTCTGGCATAATCGCCCTGCCATTAGGGTTTGAGACGCGCTAACCCTGATATTGGACTGAACCACATCTTGATTAATTTGCTAAATCTATTACTTTTGAATAGATGGCATCTCGGACTTTTGGACGATCCCAAGTATTTTTGGATTGTGCGACCTTACATAAGTAAGCATAAAGACTCAATGTTAAGGAGTATAGGGAAAAACAATGCCCGATCAAACATTTAGAACAAATATTCCAGAAGTTGACCCAACGGAGATTGAAGATTCTCGAACTGCGATTGCCGATGAACATCACTCGTTCTTGGAAAAAGTCATGGTCAAAGCCGGATTTGCAGATTTGTATGATGCAAGAGACTTTACCGAAGTGGTGTTCCGCGTTATGCGCGACTTAATGACGACCGAAGCCAGCGATCGCGTAGAGGCAGAATTGCATACAGAGGCTGTACCTACTGATGAGAAAGCACTCCAGTTCGAGGTAGCCGATCTTTGGAAAGATACCAATCCGATAGTAGGATTTTTGAGCCGGGTTCGCCCACCTTGGCAAGGCCCTGGCATCTTCAAGATAGATTCAGATCGCTTTTTGTTCCGAGTTGCTAATGAAGGCGGTAAGCCAGGAACAGTTGACCGAGAACAGGCAGTGAAAGCGGTATTTTCTGCCACTAAAGACAAGCTTTCTAAAGAACGGATAGAGGAAATTGCTAGTTGGCTACCCGATCATGTGCGTGAACTCTGGGAGCAAGCTTAATTAAAAACCAGAAAATAAGTTAAGTCTGTTTGCGAGTGATTATCACAAACAGACTTCTACACAATTGAAATTGCTAAATTATAACCATTAATTTATAGTCAGATGAAAAAATTAAAAGGCTGCTTTTGCTCTAATATCTTTAACTAGTCAGTAGATAATCCTTGATTTTTTTCAACTATGTTTGTTCAACTATTCTTGAGATTTTGAAATAATAAACTAAAAATTAACAGTCGCCCTAGAAGGGCGATACTTATTCTTACTTAACTGCGATCGATTTTGAGCAATAATTAATTGTTGGAAACAAGATGAAGCACATCTCGCAAGACACTGTAGCCTTTAAGATCCCAAATTAAATAAGCAATAAAACCGATCATAGCTAAACGACCGTTCCAAAGTTCGGTTTGAGGAGTAATACCAATATCCCCCGCATTACGGTCTTTGCCATTGTATGCAGTTTCAGTTGCGTCACTAGGATAAAGTCCCATTGTTAATTTCCTTTAATAATCTGTTTATATGCTTTATGTTACTTAACTTTATTATGGCTTGCTATCTGTCTATAGTTTTAAAGCAGAAATAACTCTAAAGAATGAGGTTTTAAGATAATTTTAAGGCTTTATATTTACTTAAATCAGTCTATTAACTAATCAATAAAGTTTACTGTATTACAGATAAAAAAATGAATATGTAATCCCTCTTAAGAATTAATTAGTTAATATAATAATTATTTATTGTGATGGGTATACATATAAAAAATTAGCTATTGTTCTAAATTAAAGTAAGGTAATCATCGAAACTTAATTTAATTAATTTTGATTGTACTAATCCTGACTTTTCACAGCCAATCCTCAATCAAATAACGTCACTTTTTCCACAAGCTTATTTGCAATAGCTAGGAGTGAATGTGGAAAGCTAACAAAAAAATACAAGTTTTCTAAAAACTAAAAATGACCTTTTCCACATACCGTGAAAAGTCAGGTACTAATGATTGATTTTTAAAACTAAAAATGATAATTTAAATATGTTTATTAATTTTGAGTTAAAAGATCACTCTGCTTAAATATGAGTGATCTTTTTCTTCTAAATAATTTTCTATAATCACTTTATACAAACTTACAACTCCTGTCTTCTAACCCTGGAAAAATGGGCGAACCAAGAGTAATTCAGCAATTCTCATTATGAGAATAGTTATCAAGACTTGAGATTAAAATTAACAGATGGAAGCTGGGATCTGTTGAAAATACTTCTAAATGCTGAATTGAAGGTATGTCTGGCTATTTAAAACAGATTGTTAGAGACAACGATCTACCAAGTAATACATGGGATCAGGTAGAATATCCATGTATTACACGGAATTGTGAGTATTCTCAAAAAATGATGTTTTCAGCTTGTGTTGGGATGAAACTCTAATTCCAAACCGTGGATCATAAAGTCAAGTAGATTTTCCCAGCTACCAAAGTAAAGATAACGGGTTAAAGCTCGTAAGTCATCAAAAAAAGTTTTGCGCGTTGGTAAATGCTGGCGAATAAAATAAATTGGTATTTTTCCGAAGTGAGGTCAAGTAGAGTATGAAACAGAAACGCCAGAATATTAAAGGTAGCTAATAGGGAAGATAAATTGTTTTGGCTCTTGCGTTGGTTTTATGGTACGGCATTAAAATAGCCGTTTTATAGAAAGGCTCAAAAATTTAAAATCCAGTCATAGCAAGGAACATAGGCTTTGATTAGATTTTATTTATTATTCGACTCCATAAGGCCATAGCATGTGAAAGATCGCCGTCAGTGCAAACTGCATCCGCGATAGGGCAACGGTGTCTGATAGAAAATCCATGAACTAACCTCTGAATTCGTTTAAATCTTGACTTGTACAGCATCTTTGGGTCATAGCCATCTGTGAGAGTTTAAGAAAAAGTACATTTTGTCAATCAGCTAAAATACTCAAAAAGTTTTAAATAAAAATGATAATCGTAGCAGAGGTGGGGGGAGGAGGCACTTTGCTGCAAAAGAGAATCAAGATTTAGGAGTAGTCAAAGCTCTGCAAAAACCAGTCCTCAAGCTGAATCTATCCCGTTTTTTTGCACCATCGCAGACATTTGTGCAATTCTCTTAACCTCTCACGGGGGAAGTGCGGGCAACATGAACAGCAGAAAGAAACGAGAGTTGTACGCTATCTCCAAATTTTTCTAGCTTCTGGCGCAATTCTGCAAATAGTAACTCTTTGGCTTGTGGCTCTACTCTCCGTAAGGTACTCAAAAGCTTGAGGTAGTCATCAATGCTATAGGTGACTTCACACGCAGTTTGCTCGACAACCAACTCTTGAAAACAATTGGAGTCTAAAATCTCTTGTTCAAACCCCCTCAAAATCTCTGCTTGAATCTGGGCACCTTCATATCGAACAAGGGAGGGCGCATAAGCTTGATACACTTCCTCTAGAACTTGGTAAACTTCGTATTTCGGTTCTGGGGTCAGATTCCATAGCAAAATAAGAAAACCGTTATCGCACATTGCCAATGCTGTCTTGGTATATCTAATCTCTGGCGGTATCCAATGAAAGGCATTGGCAGATAGAACGGCATTGAACTGTTTTGCTTCTAGTTCCCACTCCTCAAATGAAGTATTGCAAATTGTAACTTTTGGATAGCGATCGCAGTTGTGTTGTGCCAAATGATAAAAATCCTGGTTTGGCTCAATACACGTCATTGAAAAACCAAATTGAGCAAAAGCCACCGTCGCATTTCCTGGGCCACAACCAACCTCAAGAATCGATGCATCTGAGTCAAGTTGGGCTAAAGCCACAGACCGGTCAATTAGTTCCTTTGGATAGTGCGGTCTTGCATTGTAATAAACATCAGCAACGGGAGAATACCAACGCAAATTTCTCACAAACAATAAAAAATCAATTCACATCGCTTGATGTAAGAC
>NZ_CAWUDO010000077.1:0-40671 GCF_963920935.1 Nostoc sp. CCY 9925
ACACCTCCCACACCTCCCACACCTCCCACACCTCCCACACCTCCCACACCTCCCATACCTTCCACACTTCCCACCCCTTCCACACTCCTAATGCCACACTATTCAACATCTTTAATGCGGGTTTTTCGTTCTAAAATCTCTTTCAGCACTAAGGTGACTACTGCTAGTAAGGCTAACAGTACAGCGGCAGAAAAAGCAGCTTCGGTTTCATACTGTTTGTAAGCGTCTTCCACAAACAGTGGTAAACTCTGGGTTTGGTCAGCAATGTTGCCCGATACCACGGAAACTGCGCCGAATTCACCCATTGCTCTGGCGTTGGTCAAAATTAAACCGTAGAGTAAGCCCCAACGGATGCTGGGTAAGGTAACACGCCAAAATATTTGCCAATCTTTAGCACCTAAAGTTCTAGCTGCTTCTTCTTGATCTTTGCCAAATTCTTCTAATACAGGAATTACTTCCCGCGCTACGAAGGGCATACTGACAAAGGCTGTAGCCAACACCATACCAGGAAAGGCAAAGATAATTTTGATATCATGCGCCTGGAGCCAAGGGCCAAACCAGCCATTGCGTCCGTAAAGTAGGACAATCATCAATCCTGCGACTACCGGGGAGATGGAAAAGGGCAGGTCAATAATGCTCAAAACTACAGCGCGTCCGCGAAATTTATGGCGAGCGATCGCCCAAGCTGCACACAAACCAAATACTGTATTTAATGGTAGAGAAATTGCAGCTAATAACAGTGTCAACCAAGCTGCATGAAGAAAGGCTGGCCTACTCAGGTTAGATAGAAACGGCCCGACTCCTTTGCTGAAGGCTTGGATAAAAACGTTAATTGCAGGGATATATTGAACTAAAGTTAAATAGGCGATCGCTATACCAATTAAAACTATTGGTACCCACTTTTTCTGCTCTTTCGGTTTGGCTGTATATGGAATATCATCAGATGCAGATGAGTGAAAACTTGGCTTATCTACTGTCATACCGCCTTGCCCATGCTTGTAAAAAATTAATAGCTAATAGCAACACTAACGAAATTGATAGTAGAACTATGCCAATTACTGTTGCACCAGAATAGTCATACTGCTCTAATCTTTGGAAAATCAGCACAGGTGCGATTAAATCTTGGTATGGTGTATTGGAAGAAATAATCACTGTTGAACCATATTCCCCAACTGCACGGGAGAAACCTAAGGCAACACCAGTCAATATTGTCGGAAATAATGGCGGCAAAATCACTTTCCAAAAAGTCTGCCATTGAGAAGCACCCAGACACCAAGCGGCTTCTTCAATTTCATGTTCCATTTCCTGAAGTACTGGTTGCACGGTTCTCACCACAAAAGGCAGTGAGATAAAGATCATTGCCACTGCTACTCCCGTTCGAGTAAAAGATACTTTAATTCCTAAAGGTGATAATAGGGAGCCTATCCAGCCGTTATCGCTATAAACTGTTGCCAGTGTTAACCCTGCTACCGATGTTGGCAACGCAAAGGGTAAATCTACTGTGGCATCAATCAAGCGTTTAAAGGGAAAGTCGTAGCGCACTAAAACCCAAGCAATCAAAGTACCAAACACACCATTGAGCAGAGCAGCAAATATTGAAGTAATAAAAGTTACATTATATGTTGCTAAGGCAATATCACTAGTTGCGATCGCCCAAAACCTAGCCGGAGGTTCAGTACTCGCTTTCAGGAACATAGCAACTATGGGCATAAATAACATTACTGTCAAGTATGCAATGGTGATTCGCCAAGTCCAGGGAACTCGCTGCAATGTCTTCCAAAAAGGTTTTTTACGTTCGACTTCTACAGAATGAGATACAGTCGTCATAATCAAAAATGCAAAATAGAATTCAAAAGTCAGAATTCAGAACAGGACTTACGCATGGGTAACGGAAAAACGTAGACGCTGCATCGGCTTAAGGCTGGATACCACAAAGGACGCAGAGTCCACGATAAATAAGAGTTTGAGAGGTTTTTTCCGTAAGTCCTAACAAATTACGTTAGCGCAGCGGGGCGTAGCCCATTACGAATTACGAATTACGAATTACGAATTACGAATTACCTAATTACCTAATTACCTTTTCTTTTGGGCTTGTATCTTATCAAACACACCCCCATCTGCGAAGAATTTCTTATCAATTTCTTCCCAACCACCAAAGTCCTGAACTGTACCTAGAGTTTTCACCTTGGGAAATTTATCTGTGACTTCTTTAGTTTGGGCTACAGTCTCATCCACAGGTCTGAATCCTAATTTAACAAACTCTTGTTGTGCTTCTGGAGTATAGAGAAATTTCACAAAACCTTCAGCAACTTCCCGTGTACCGTGCTTATCGACGTTTTTATCTACTACAGCGATGGGATTGTCGATAGATATATTTACTTCGGGAACGACATAATCAACTTTCTCACCTTTTTGTTTTGCCAGAATAACTTCGTTTTCGTAGTTAATTAAGGCATCTCCTTGACCCTGCTTGGCAAATGTGTCTGTGGCTTCCCGCGCATCTTTAGTTAGGATTGGCACGTTATTGTAAACTGTTGTGACAAATTCAGTAGCTTTAGCATCATCTCCACGGGTTTTAATCACGGAGTTCCACAGTGCCAAGAAATTCCACTTAGCAATGCCTGAGGTTTTGGGGTCAGCGGTAATCAGTTTTGTATCTGCTTTGGCCAAATCTGCCCAAGTTTTTATACCTTTAGGATTGCCAGGGCGAGTTATTAGCGCCGCCACAGATTTAGAGACGATCGCATTATTGGGGACTTCTTTTTCCCATCCTGGCTGAATTAATCCAGCCTTCTCAATTTTTGAGGTGTCTCCTGCTAGTGCCAGGTGGACAACATCTGCTTCCAAACCATCAATAACGGCGCGAGTTTGAGAACCAGAACCGCCATAACTCTGCTTAAAGGTGACAGTTTGGTTATGATCTTTTTTCCACTGTTCTACAAATTTAGGAATGATGGCTTCGTGAGCGGCTTTGGTAACTGCAAAGGAAACGAGGGTTAATTCAACATTACTTTTACTTGCAGCCACAGGACTAGCAGTGGGGTTTTCTGTGGAAGAATTGCTCCCATCTCCACCGGAGCAGGCGGCAAGCGCCACACTCAATAAAGCCCCTACTAAAAATAGCGATACAAAACCTTTGAGCGAATTCAGTCTGAACCGATTGGTTCTATGTTCAGCGATCGCTTGTAATATTTTCAGTGGGCGCTGCCACAAACTCATCCTAATTTCCTCCGCTAAATCTACGCTTACTAGATGGGAATACAGTTATATACTGTAGTATATTACTAGATTTTTACAGCAATTTGTTACAAATACACAAAAACCTCATATTCTCGATAGAAATTATGGTGATTCTATCAGTTCTATGGACAATTACAAATACCTGAATTTGAAATATTAAATTGTCATTACAATGAGTTAGCGAATAATCCAGCAACTTGATAGCAAAGAAATAATTATGTCACTGAGTCGTAGCGACCTCGAAGCCGGAAACGAACAGACGAGGCTATTAGAAGGATCGCACTGCTGATCTGGAATCAAGCTAATACCAATTCTGTATGAAGCGCCAAACTATAATAAGGAACGAACCGCAAAGGGCGCATTCGCGCAGCGTCTCGTTAGAGAAGAACACAAAGAAACAAACAAGGAAGGAAGCCAAGAGAATTTGGCGCAGCCTCCCAAAGAAATAGTACAACTACCCTGAGCAAAGAAGAGTTACAGCGATCGCTTGATGAAACACTACAACAGCATCCACCAAATTCTGATATCTGGATATTTGCCTACGGTTCGCTGATTTGGAATCCCTTGATTGCATATGTTGAGCGCCGTGCTGGCATCGTTTACGCTTCTGTACATGGATGATCCTCGGTCAGGGGACTCCAGAGAATCCGGGATTACTCTTAGGACTCGATCGCGGCGGTAGTTGTCGCGGCGTTATTTATCGAATTGCTGCTGCTGACGTACCAAAGGAATTACTGCTGATTTGGCGACGGGAGATGATAGCTGGTGTTTATCTTGCTCATTGGGTAAGGGTGTTTGATGGTACAGAGGAATTCAAAGCGATCGCTTTTTGTTAACCTAATGCAGGAAAATCAAGTAAGGTCTTGAGTCCAAGAACAATTACTGTAGTGATAAATATACGCCGTAACCAGATGTTGTTGAGTTTAAGGGCAACTTTCGAGCCGACGATTCCGCCAATAAACATAGTAATACTAAGAATAATACCAAGCTTATAATCCACTATTCCTTGTGTTAGGAAAATAATAGTAGCAATTAGCGAAGAAAAAATATTAATCAACTTTGTATTTGCTACCGCTTGAACAAATGTCATTCCAAATAGGCTGACATAAACTGCTGTCAGCATTGTGACATAGCCGCCACTAAAGAAACCGCCATAAACACCAAGCACAAAGGTCGCTATATATCCACCAATTTCTACTATTACTGATGGATTCTCTATTGTTGAAATGACTCCAGCATTCCGATTTGCAATTGAAAATATAGTAACTACAATCATCAAAATCGAGATAATTACAGGCATCGATTGTGAAGGTATAACTAAAACGAGTAACGCACCTATAATTGAACCTAAAATTGTTAAAAAAATGATTATGGGCAGGCGATTGTAGTCAATTAATTTTTTCCCAAGAAAAGGCAATGTACCACCAATACTCATAAAGGTTAATGCCAGCATATTGGTGGCAAGAGCAGTACGCGGTTCAATGCCAAATTGCAACATTACAGGGACGGTAATTAAAGAAGTGCTTCCTGTAATCACACTGATGACACTTGTTATAAAGAAAATTGCTATGAGCAATATTAATTGAACATCATACATAAATATTTTTTGTTGTTACCAATAAATTTTTGGCAAGTGCTTACAATAGCCAATAGATATTTTTGGCTATGAAAATTAGAGCATTAATTTTCACTATCTTAATACAGCTAAAATCCAGTGTAAATTTATTTTTTATACCAATAAAAGCGGTATTTACTATAAAATAAATTGGTAACAACTAAGTTGGGTATATTCTCAAAAATTGGTAAATTGTAACTATTTTATAATAGGTGAATTACAGCAAAATAAGAGTCTCTGTAAAAGTATTGTTATACAGCATTTTCAGGTAAATAAATACCTTTAATCGTAGGGGCACAACATGTTGTGCCCTTACCCGTGTACTTCATTTGCCTGTTGCCTGCTATAAAGAAAACTACGAAGTATTTGTTGAGTAATATTATCTATTTACCCAACCTACACCTACTCTTAACTGTGGGTATATTTCAAGGGCAATCCGTCCTGAAATACTAGCAATTCGCCGGGTTGGATTTGTGTCCAAACTTCGTTGTCAGTCAAGGGAGTGGTAGCGATGACGGCGACGCGATCGCGTTCGGTAGTTACTTCCCGAAAATCTACGGTCATATCTTGGTCAATCAAATGGGCAGCAGCAAAGGGCGCTTGGCGTACAATATAGCTGAGTTTGGTTGAGCAATAGGCAAAAAAGTGTTCTCCATCTGATAGTAAATAGTTAAATATACCTAGTTTAGCGATTACTTCAGTAATTTCTTGCAGCACAGAATAGAGTTCTTTAATGGAAGGCTCACCTTCAGGAAAGCGTTCTCGTAATGTTTCTAGCATTAAACAGAATGCTTTTTCGCTATCAGTATCACCTACAGCTTGATAAAAGCCCATCTTTTCTGGCTGAAAATCTGGTAAATTACCGTTGTGAGCAAATACCCAATACTTGCCCCACAATTCTCTACGGAAAGGATGGCAGTTGTGTAAAGCAACTTCACCCTGAGTGGCTTTGCGGATATGGGCTATGACATGGGTTGAGTGGATGGGATAACTCCGCACAAACTCCGCTACGGGAGAAGCAACAGAAGGTTGGGCATCTAAAAACATCCGACATCCCTTTCCTTCAAAGAAAGCAATGCCCCAACCATCGCTATGATGATCTGTTTTTCCTCCCCGCGCAGAAAAACCTTCAAAAGAAAAGCAAATATCCGTTGGGACATTGCAATTCATTCCAAGCAATTGGCACATACATGTTGCAGCTTTCAATTTTCGACTAAGGCCTCAGGATCAAGATACTTCAGAATGTTGCCTTGATTCTGGAGCGATCGCTTCAATCTGAAAATTTCGCTGAAGCAGGCAATAGGCAATAGGCAATAGGCAAGAGGCAACAGACTTAAAAGTCTCTTGCTGTCGGGGTTTGGGGATTGGTTTAACGTGAGATGTATAGTATTTTGACCTCACCCCCAGCCCCTCTCCTTCAATGAGCTACGATGTACACACAAGTCTTCTAGAGTTGCGCCGCAGCCTTTCGATCCCCCCAACCCCCCTTAAAAAGGGGGGCAAAAACTTCTCAAAGTCCTCCTTTTTAAGGAGGATTTAGGAGGATCTACGAGGATTTGGTTTTCTACACCAGATGTGTGTACATCGTAGCCTATGCCAAAAGATGGTAACGGCGGATATCTGGCGTAGTAGCTACCAAACCTTGGATTTTAGCTGCTGCTGCTTGGAAATGGGGTGAGTCCATATGAGTATTCAAGGCTTCACTAGAAGTCCACTCTTCCACAAAAGTAAACTCTGTTGGGTCATACTGATTTTGCAAAAGTTCATACTTGATTGCACCTGGTTCCTGTCTGGTTGGTTCAATAAGTTCTAGCAACACAGCTTTAATTTCTTCTACTTTGTTAGGCAAAGCAATAACACGAGCAACAACGCGAATAGTTTGGTTAGTCATTGGGGATTGGGGATTGAAAAAAGAATATTTTCATCCGTTCTGGTGTACTCAGTTGATGATGGCTATTTAAGTTAGTGGCACAACAGCACGATCGCTTACTAGTTTGCCATCTTCCATGTGGACAATGCGATCGCCAATATCTAAAATCCGGTTGTCATGAGTAACTAAAAGAATTGTAGAACCTTGTTCTTTTGTCAATTTTTGCATGAGGTTAACTACATCTCGTCCCGATTTACTATCAAGGGCGGCGGTGGGTTCATCTGCTAAGACAATTTTAGGACGGCTGACTAAGGCGCGGGCGATGGCGACTCTTTGCTTTTGTCCTCCCGATAAGTCATCAGGATAATAATTGAGGCGATGTTCTAATCCTACCTCCTCTAACATTTGGGCTGACCGAGCTTTCATTTCTGAGGGCGAAATATCCTTGTGTACTTCCAAGCCCATTTTCACGTTCTGGAGTACGGTGAGACTACCGTGGAGATTGTGCGCTTGGAAAATATAACCGTTACTGCGTCGCGCTTGGGTGAGTTGTCCTGCCTTAGCACCACAAAGTTCTTGTCCTAAAACCTGCAAACTACCAGATTGAGCAGAACGCAACCCACCTACTAACGTCAGCAATGTAGTTTTACCAGAACCAGATGGCCCTGTCATAATAATAATTTCACCAGCATTAATTTCTAAGTTGATATCAAACAGAACTTGTTTGCGAAGCTGACCGCGACCAAAGTAATGGTCGAGATTTTTAACAGAAATCACAGGAAGCATAAGGATTTTAGATTTTAGATTTTAGATTGGGCATAGGGCATGGGGCATTGGGCATTGGGAATAGTGAATAGACCTCTTGCAAAAGTCCCTAACACCCCACCCCCAACCCCTGCCCTTAGCAAGGCTACGGTGTATACACAAGTCTTCTAGAGTTGCGCCGCAGACTTTTGATCCCCCCCTTTTTAAGCTATCCATTACCCGGATCTTTCTCAACATTTGCGAGAGTATTCACTCACGTTTCTTACAACCCTTATTGGTCTGTTGTTAATTCTCAATAAAAACCTAATTTTAGCGAGAATATTAAGAGCCAATTTGTCAAGTATGCCTCACACCTCAGTGTTTAAGATGCCTACAAAACAAACGTTTCAAGATTGTAAAGAAAGATGTGACTAATGGATAGCCTTTTTAAGGGGGGCAAAAATCTCTCAAAGTCCTCCTTTTTAAGGAGGATTTAGGAGGATCTACGAGGATTTTGGTTTCTACACAGATGTGTGTACACCGTAGCCTTAGCAAGGGGAGGGGAGACAAAGCGTAGCTTTGGCGGGGTGGGGTTCTTATTTTCGATTTATGCAAAAGGTCTAATGAGCCTTTGAACTCCATTAATGAGTATTTGAACTCCGTTAATGAACCTCTGAACTCCATTAATGAACCTCTGAACTCCATTAATGAGGCTTTGAACTCCATTAATGAGGCTTTGAACTTCGTTAATGAGGCTTTGAACTCCGTTAATGAGGCTTTGAACTTCGTTAATGAGGCTTTGAACTCCACTTCTCTACCTCAATGCCCAATGCCCAATGCCTATTTTTTAAAACATATCTGCGGGGTCAGCAGACTGTAGTTTACGAGTGGCGATCGCGCCGGAAATGATACACATAATCATAGTCAGCACTAGTACCGTTAAGGCTCGTGCTAAGGTCATATATACAGGTAAATTTGTGGCATTTCGAGTTAGGTGATAAAGTCCCAAGGGCACGATCGCACCTGGGATAAAACCCAGTACTGCCAGAATTACTGCCTCTTCAAACACCACACCTAGTAAATAAAAATTGCGATATCCCATTGCTTTGAATGTGGCATATTCCTTTACATGGGCGTTTACATCAGTAGACAGGACTTGATAAACGATAATTACCCCTACCAGAAACCCCATCATTGCACCCAAGCTAAAAATAAAACCGATGGGAGTGTTTTGCTGCCAATAGTCTTTCTCAAAGGCAATAAATTCCTTCTGGGTAAGGACTTTAACATCATCGCCTAAATATGATTTTAAGTTTTTTGCTACTTGTTCTGGCTCATAGCCTGGTTGTAGTTGAACCAAGCCTAAACTGACGCTGCTTGCCTGTTGTCTGGGAAATAGCCGCAAAAAATTCTGATCGCTAGTGATTAGACTACCGTCAGCGATAAAAGAAGCCCCGACTTTGAATAAGCCACCAATAGTAATTGTTCGCCGTTCTATTTCGGTTGTGACTGGTTTACCTTTTTCAATTTGGGCGATCGCTTCTGTATAATCTCCCCTAGAAGCACTGTCGAACAACACAGTGTCCGGTAGCTTAATTGCCTCTAAATTGCGGTTAACTTCTGGCAAGTCAAGCATTTGGCGATCGGGATTGAACCCTATAACTAGCACTGCTGTATCCTGGCGTGTTTGGGGATTCTTCCAATCGATAAAGCTGAGATACATTGCTTCTGCTGACTTTACCCCCGTTATATCCATTGCTTGGTACAGCCGCCGCCGAGGAAAGGTAGACATATTAGCTAGGTTACGTGCCTGGGGACTGACTAACATAATGTCTCCCTGCATACTGCCATGTAACCTAGTGTTACTGTCAAACAGAGCATTCTG
Organism: Nostoc sp. CCY 9925; assembly: GCF_963920935.1. Classification (NCBI taxonomy): domain Bacteria; kingdom Bacillati; phylum Cyanobacteriota; class Cyanophyceae; order Nostocales; family Nostocaceae; genus Nostoc; species Nostoc sp. CCY 9925. The sequence goes on from NZ_CAWUDO010000077.1 coordinate 9,355, forward strand.
AAACCCTAGCTGCATGAACATCAGAACATCAGCAAAAGCAATGCCTGATAATGCTACTAAAAAACGCCCTTTCTCGTGACTCAGTTGCAACCATCCTAGAGGTGTTCGCCGACGCAGTTGTTTAATCAATCCCATAATTACGAATTGGGGAGTAGGGGGTAGGGGAAGCGGGGGAAAAGGGAAAAGGTTAAAGGGAAAAGGAATAAATTTAATCTTTCCCCTTTCCCCTTTCCCCTTTACCCCTTTCCCAATGACTAATGACTAATGACTAATTTCACAATTCAATTACCGCCTTGACTTGCAGATTTGTGAAGTTAGAAGCTTTAATGCTGGATATTCGATTGAGTTGCACGTGGACTTCCACTACTCTGGCATCGATATTGCTGGAAGGATCGGCGTTGATGATGTTTTGCCGCTTTATCTGCATTCCAACCCAATCTACTTTTCCTAATAATTCATGGGGAAGGGAATCGCTGGTTACCCGTACCTGCTGCCCTGGCTGCACTTTGTGGATATCACTTTCGTAGACTTCTGCTACTACATACATTTGGTCAGTTTGACCGAAATCTACAATCCCCTCATTACTAACTGTTTCTCCCGATCGCGTATTAACATTTAAAATTTGACCGGATTCAGGAACTCGAACGTATGCTTCCGCCAGCTGTACTTTAATTCTATCGACTGTGGCTTGAGCGCTTTCTACTTCTGCTTGGGCGATGGCTACATCTGTGGGACGCACTTCAGCTGTCTGGTTGAGGGTGGCTTTTGCTTCGTTAATTTCCTGTTCTAGGGTAGCGATAGTTCTGTCTCGGTTGGCTTTTGCTTCGTTAATTTCCTGTTCTAGGGTAGCGATGGTTGTTGTCTGTGTGGCCTGACTTTCAATTAACTGCTGAGTGGTGGTTGCTGCACTCAAGCGTCTCCTATCAAATTCTTGACTGGAAATTGCACTTTGTTTGTATAAAGCTTCGTAGCGTTGGGCATCAGCTTGAGCATTACTTTTTTCGGCTGTTAAGCGAGTTACTGTTGCTTGTAACTGCTGCTTTCGCCCTTTTAGTTCGGCTTCTAGGCGATTAATTGTGGCTTGCTGAGTTCTAATATTTCCTTCTAATTCCGCTTGCAGACGGCTAACACCAGCTTCCCGTGCCCCGATTTCTCCCTGTTTTGCTCCTGCTTTGACTTGGGCTAGACGGTATCTCGCTACTACGACTTGTTTTTGTGCTTCGCGCAAAGTTGCTTGTAAGCGATCGCGACTATCCATAATTGCAACTACTTGCCCAAATCTTACCCTATCGCCCTCGTTAACCAACAGTTTTTCAACACGATTGCCTTGATTAGAGCTAGGTGCAGACAGCTTTATTACTTCTCCCTTTGGTGCTATCCGCCCTAATGCTGTAACTGTTTTTACTATTACTTGCGCGGCTGCTGGTGTTTCTTCCTTTTTATTTAAGGTATTTTGAGACTTTTGCACCATATAAATACTTATTCCAAGCGTAACTAAAGATGCAATTATCGCTAATAGCACAGGCAAGCGAAAAATATTCTGGGAAGACCGTGATTCTTCTAGCTGTGAATTTGGCTCCATACCGCCCCCTTTTACCAGCGGTTAAAAAAACTAAACCGTCTAGTTCTAAAATACTAAACTAAACCGTATAGTTTAGTCAATGTTACGGATCTAAATTTCCATTGATTTGTTCTAAACTAAAAGCTCTATAAAAAATATTTAGGAAGTTGGCACAATAAAACCAAACTAAGTAAAGAAAAATGAACTAAACTAAAACCTTCTTCCCTCATGCTTTCTACGTCTTGTTTCCAGTTATATCCAACAACGGATATTTACGCCGCTCTACTTTCTTTTAAGTAGGTAGACATAATTAAATGTAGAATACAAAAGTTTAAAACCCTGAGAAAAACTGGCTTTTCCCTTGTGCCTTCTACTTATTTAATCCTTGATAAATTTGCCAAATTATTTGAACTATAAAATTTATTGTCAAAAAAAGAATATTCTTAATTCTAGTTATTTTTTTAGTATTAATTAACAGTACAGGATAATTAAAAATGGCACGTACAAAAGCTAGTGAAATTGAGCGAGAAAATGCAAGCGAGAAAATCGATAAAATTTTACAAGGGTCAAAGCAAGAGTTTTTAGCGCATGGCTACACTGGCGCAAGTATGGATAGAGTAGCGATAGCAGCAGGTGTTTCCAAAGCAACGATTTACAGCCATTTTCAAGATAAAGAAGCGCTTTTTAAAGCCTTGATAGAGCAGTTAGCAATAAAAAGGTATGAGTCAATTTTTGGCGCACAAACTTTAGAAGGAGAACCCAATATTGTACTACGGCAGTTATTAGCTAAAGTCTTGACACAGATGCTCGAAGACAAGGAATTTCAAGCCTTTCAGCGCGTCATAATTGGGGAATCCGCTCGTTTTCCTGATTTAGCTCAGATTCTTTTCCGCTGCATTGCTAAACCAGCTAGTGAGATTATCAGTAAATATTTGGCTTCTCGCTCAGAACTCGATATTCCCGACCCAGAGGCAATGGTATGGGTATTGATGGGGTCAATTGTGCATTTAACCATCGCTCAAGAAATTATGCACGGCAAAGATATTTTACCAATGGAAAGCGATCGCCTAATTGATGCCTTAACACACCTGATTAGTAAATGCAGTAAATGAAAGCCCAAAAGCGGTATTGCCCAATTGGGGTATGAATCCACATCTAGAGACGTTGCAATTGCTACAGGACTTACGCAAAATTATGAAAAAACGTAGACGCGGAGCGGCTTGCCGCAGGCTACCACAAAGGACACAAAGGAATAAGAGTTTCAGAGAGTTTTTGCGTAAGTCCTATGCTAGTCTCTACAAGGCTATCTTCTGCCAACAAACGATGTAACTCTCGATTATCTCCTATAGCCCAGCAGTTAAGTTGGATGTTTAAGGGTGCGAGTTCTTGACCAATATCATTGATATCCGTGAGGATTGTATCATCTTCTAATTTGAGAATCGCCATAGCTTACCTGATATTTTTTATTTCAGCTAGAGATAACTCTCAGACAGGGCTTTATGAGATCGGACTTCTCTGTTGGTGCATCCGTGATTTGATTACTAAGGTATTGATTTTTGTATTAAAAGCAACGCAGATGTCCAAAATTTTTCCTGAAATAGCGGATTAATGGAGCAATTTACAAACAGGTTATCACAAGTTTACTCAGAGGCGATCGCTACTTAAGGGATTAGGGACTGGTGACTGGGTATCAGGTATAAGGTACTGAAAAAGTATTCCTAAATTATTTATTTCCCATTCCCCATTCCCTATTCCCCACTTTCACTACTTTTCTCAACTAAACCGAGTTTAAAGTACCTGTAATATGGGAGACTTGGCAATATTCCCTATCAATTGCGATTCCAGATGAGTAACACAATTTCTGACATCGTGGTCAAAACCATCAACGGCCAGGACAAGCAATTAAACGACTACGCAGGAAAAGTACTTTTAATCGTCAATGTGGCTTCCTACTGCGGTTATACATCCCAATACGACGGACTAGAAGACTTGAACCAAAAATATCAAGAGGCTGGGTTACGTGTTTTGGGGTTCCCATGTAACGATTTTGGGGCGCAGGAACCCGGAAGCAATGAACAGATTGTGAAATTCTGCACAAGTCAATATGGTGTTACCTTTGAATTATTCGATAAAGTTCATGCCAAAGGCTCAGAGCAGCACCCACTTTACGAACGACTTACCAAAGCTGTTGAGCCGACGGAGACTGTTGCTTGGAATTTTGAAAAATTTTTAGTGAATAAGCAAGGTGAAGTGGTAGCTCGATTTAAGAGTAGTATTCACCCATCTTCACCAGAGCTAATTAACGCAATTGAGAGCGAATTAGCAAAATAGTTAATAGTCATCATTAGTAACATAGTTTGTATTATTGGCTATTGACTGTGTGAATTTTAGATTTGAGATTGATTTGGTTCATATCTAACTAACATCGCACAATGCTAACAAGCTTTGTAGGTAATACAAATCCGAAATCAAAAATTTAAAATTCCAAAACTGTTGACTGTTTGATATGGACTGTTAAATTTATTAACGTCCAGTTTCTTAATAGAGAATATTGTCTCTAAGGAGTAGTTTAATTTATTTGAATGCCAATAATTGGGCACAATTAAACTAAACTATATGAAGAATGACAAAGTAGCTTAAAGTCCTTTTTTGTGATGCTTATAGCATAGCTGCTGAGTCTCTTATCCAACGACAAATTTTTACGCCGACCTACTTAACTTGTCATGAACGTTGCAATCATTGGTTGTGGTTATGTTGGTTATAAAGTTGCTCAATATTGGCAGCAAAATATGAATTTTGTTGTCAGTGCAACCACAACTTCTCCTGAGCGTGTTCCTGTACTACAATCAGTAGCCCAAAGAGTTGTAGTTACTAAAGGTAATGACCTAGATAGTCTAAAATCAGTTTTACAAAATCAAGATGTTATAGTTTTGAGTGTTGGTGCAAAGAGCGCGGAGGTTTATGAAGAAACTTATTTGCAAACTGCCAATACTTTAGCTTCAGTCTTGCGGCATATTCCCAGTGTGAAGCAATTAATCTACACAGGAAGTTATGCAGTGTATGGTGATAGAAATGGTGTCTGGGTAGACGAAGAAACACCGCTTGCACCTGCTAATTTCAATGCCCAAATTCTCCGAAAAACTGAGGATGTATTGTTATCAGCATCTAGCGAAAATCTCCGCGTTTGTATCTTCCGTTTGGGAGGAATATATGGGACTGGCAGGGAATTGGTGAAGATATTTGGTAGATATTCGGGTACAACTCGTCCCGGCAATGGCGAAGATATCACAAATTGGATTCACCTAGATGATATTGTTGGTGCGATCGAATTTGCCCGTCACCGTCGCTTGGAGGGCATTTATAATTTAGTAGATGATGCACATCTCACTAGTCGAGATTTACTCGATGGCTTATTTGCAAAACATAATTTACCTCAAGTTATATGGGATACTTCTGTCACAAGTACACGCCCATATAATGCTTGGGTATCTAATGAAAAGCTCAAAGAGGCTGGATACGAGTTGATTCATCCACAGATGATTTTTTAGCAAGTATTAAAACTAGGAATTATGCAACCATCTGCTGTAGCTAACACAACCGATTTGACAGCATCTCCTAGCCAATTTTACACTTGGCGGAATTATCGTTGTGCTTACGAAGTTCATCAACCAAGTAATACAATCCCTGAGGGTATTCCTTTAGTATTAATTCATCCGATTGGTGTCGGTTTATCGCGGCAATTCTGGCGAAGATTTCAAAGCCAGTGGTATAATTCAGGTCAGCGTAATTTGATTTACAGTCCTGATTTACTAGGATGTGGTGAAAGTGATATGCCCCATGTGGCTTACACTCCTAGTGATTGGGCAGAACAGCTGCAATACTTTTTGCAAACAGTAGTGCAAAAACCTGTGATTTTAATCGTACAAGGTGCGTTATTCCCAGTTGCGATCGAATTAGTTCAAAAGGCATCAAATTTAATCGCTGGACTTGTACTTTCTGGGCCACCAGCGTGGCCTGTAATTACTAAAAAATCACCAGAATGGCAGCAAAAACTCCTGTGGAATCTGTTAGATTCGCCTTTTGGTAGTGGTTTTTATCGTTATGCACGCACGCCAAAATTTTTACGTTCTTTCTCGACTCGTCAACTGTTTGCTTCTGATAATGCTGTTGATACAGAGTGGTTAAATACATTGGTTGCAGGTGCAGAAAATCTCGCTAGTCGCCATGCAGTGTTTTCTTTTTTAGCAGGGTTTTGGCGACGGGATTATAGTAGTTTGATTGCTTCTATCCACCAGCCAACACTAGTAGTTGTAGGAGAAACAGCATCAAGTATTAGCGAAGAAGGAAAAAAAGAAACGCCAGATGGACGCTTGGCTGACTATTTGGCTCATTTACCTCAAGGTCGGGGTATCAAAATTAATGGGCGCAATGTTTTACCATACGAATCAACTGCTGAATTTGTAGCAGCGATCGCCCCATTTATCAATCAAGTTTCTTAGCTAATTGACAGTTAGATGAAACCAGTAATCCGATTGTACGATATTACTGGTATTGATTACTTCAGGAAGCAAAATTATGTTGCCTAATCGCCGAGGACAAAGAGTTCCCAATGTCACTTTTCATATTCGTAAAAACAACGACTGGGTGGATGTAACAAGCGATGAATTATTTGCTAATAAGACAGTAGTTGTCTTTTCCTTGCCGGGTGCTTATACTCCGACCTGTTCATCAACTCATCTCCCCGGCTACAACGAGTTGGCTAAGGTTTTCAAAGAAAATGGTGTCGATGACATTATTTGTATTTCTGTGAATGATACTTTTGTAATGAACGAATGGGCAAAGGATCAAGAAGCAGAAAATATTACACTAATTCCCGATGGTAATGGTGAATTTACTGAAGGCATGGGAATGCTAGTAGATAAATCAGACTTGGGATTTGGTAAGCGATCGTGGCGTTATTCTATGCTGGTGAGAGATGGTGTTATTAACCAGATGTTTATTGAACCAGACGAGCCAGGAGATCCTTTCAAGGTGTCTGATGCTGAAACAATGCTCAGATATATAAATCCGCAAGCAGCCAAGCCCGAAATAGTTTCTCTGTTTGCAAAAGTGGGTTGTCCGTTCTGCGCTCGTGCCAAGGCCATGCTCAAGGAACATGGGATAGATTACGAAGAAATTACCTTAGGTAAGGATATCACCACACGCTCTTTACGAGCGGTTACAGGTGCAACAACAGTTCCCCAAGTATTTATCGATGGTAAATTAATTGGCGGTTCTGAGGCACTAGAAGCCTACTTTGCAGCCAAATAGGTTTAATAGGGTAGCACAGGTGTGCTACCCGAAAGCGTATATTTATACGAATTATTTATGAAATGCACTTAATCTTTATTAAAGAAACCGCCAAGGAAGAAATAAGTTAAGAATTATTCAGTGCAAGTTTACAGAGAATTTGTATTACAGGCGATCGCTTAAAATTAATCTTGGTTAAATTGCCATTGATTAAGAACACAATATGTTTGCCAGAATCCGCCGTCTTTTCAATCAATTTTTTAATAAATCAAGAACTATCAACAACGAACCACTAAATAAAGTGAGTTTGATTGTGATTATTTTAATTGATATTTTTATCTTAATCAATGTTTTTACAGGGTTGGATGATATTAGCAGATGGCACATTAGTCCGACTCAGGCTTATCCATGTTATTCGGAATGGCAAAATTACCGCGTCAATAATACTAAAGATAAAGATTACGAAATTGTCAAGCTTTCATTTCCCTATAGCCCCAACAATAAATATAGTTTTCAGCAAAACTATCAACAAGCCGAAACAGGACATCTTGGTAAAGTCGATGGAACATGCTTAAAGTATGGTGAGTACAAAGATAAGATTAACAATCCGCAAAATCAGCAAACAATCAAAACTATTGAGCAAAAACAAGTACAAATAAGCAACCTGGAACAAACCAACCGTAATATTCGTGCTAAATATGATTCGACTCTCTTAGAAAAAATTGCAGGTCAGCCTCGCGAACAATCAATTAACCAAGTTAGTGCCGAAAAAGCTAAACAGGAGTTAGACCAAAATAACCGACGAATTTCTACCCTAAAACAGGAAAACTCTAATCTTCAAAATCAACTAATAGGCAAACCAGAAAGCAATAGTTTTCTGAAATTTATTCAAAATGAAAATCAATTTAATGAAGTTAAAAAAGACTATCAAAAAGCATCATTTTGGTATCCAAGTATTCAGCTTGGTTTCCAGTCACTCTTTCTTTTACCACTAATTATCATTGCCTTATCAGTTCATAGATTTGCCGATGGAAGAGGATATGGACTAATTTCACTCATTAGCTGGCATTTGCTAGTTATATTTTTTATACCCCTATTAGTTAAAGTTTTTGAATTTCTGCAAATTGGAGCAATATTTCAATTTGTATTTGACATTATTAGCCGTATTTTCGGCGGATTGCTTTTCTTAATCAATTATGTTTATATCTTGCTGATTCCACTGATTGGTTTTGGAATTATCAAGTTTTTTCAAAAATTCGTTTTTAATGCTAAAGTCCAAGCAGCTAACAGAGTTCAAAAATCACTCTGTGTCAACTGTGCTAAAAAAATTCGGCGTAGCGATCGCTACTGTCCCCACTGCGGCTATTATCAATATTTGGAATGCGAAAACTGCCATCATCTCACTTATCAATATTTGCCGTACTGTAAACATTGTGGAACTTTTCAAGATTCTAGTAAAAGTATTAACTAGTGATAGATGGCATTTAATACTTGATTGAAATAAAGTATTCAAGAGTTAGAAGTCAGAATTCAGAATATGCAAAGTGCCAAAAAAACCAATCAAGAAAGTCGATCGCCCCTTTCTTTTCTAAAAAATTTATTGATTGCCCGTTGGCGATCGCTCTTACTCCTGTTCATCGGTGTATATTTACCTTTGCAGGTGTTTGAAATCTTGGCAGTTAAGGTATGGGAAAATGGAGATGGCTTTCCGTGGGATGTGCCTACTCTATTAGCAGTTCACTCGACACAAAACCCACAATTGGATGTTTTAGCGGTAATGCTGGCTAGAATTGGGTCGCCTTGGACAAGCAGTGTAATGGCAGCCGCCATCGCATTCATATTACTACTTCAAAAACGCTGGCGATCGCTAGCTTATGTACTCACCATTTCACTGGGAAGTGTCATCATCAGTCGCACAGGTAAAGAATTAATGCATCGAGTCCGTCCTCATTTGTGGGATTCCATTGCGCCTGAATTGAGTTTTGCATTTCCCAGTGGTCATGCCATAGCGAGTATAACTCTGGTAGCAATTTTGCTCATCTTAAGTTGGGCTACCCCCTGGCGTCGGTTGGTTTTCATCTTCGGTAGCTTATATGTAATAGCTATTGCATGGTGTCGTGTCTATTTAGGAGTTCATTTTCCCAGTGACATTCTCGCCGGTTGGATGGTTGCATTAGCTTGGGCAATTGGTGTGAGTCTAATTATCAAACCCTATTTAACTACAGCCAAATCTGTACATGAAGAACGCGCTAAGGATGAAACTACCTTACTACCCGAAGAGAAAAAATTGGTAAACTAATATGCATCCAATAAGTCTAATGATTAAAGCCAAAAATTCAAAAGAGTTAGTTTTGACAACTTAAACCAACGATCAAAGAGTTTTCTAAGAAATCCCGCCAGTAATCTTCTGTATACTGTTCTATAGCTTGCGGTGGAATTTCTATAGAATGCCACGTAACTTTTTTAAATCCAGCTTCCGTAGCAGCCCATTCATAAATAAACTGACTCCACCTAAAATACTTAATTACAAAAGGTGGATCGGTATTAAATTCAGCTTCACAATAATAGCCTTCGGACAACGTTTCTTCTTTCAATACTGTCAACCCGTATTTGCTACAGTTAGATTTACTCACACAGAAGTGTGGATTAATTGTCATTGCAACCAAACGCCCATTTTCTACCAAATTATTCCTAATTTTTTGGAACATCTTTAACAGATATTCTTTATTTTCTGCATAATTCAAAAGATAAATTGCAGTAACTAAATCAAACTTACCAACTTTAGGAAGCTTCCCAACATCAAACGCTTGGTACTCAATACCCAGTGGCTCTTTGTGTTCTTCCTGCCGTGCAACGCCTATCATTTCTTCTGATATATCTACACCAATAACTTTTCCAGCTCCTCTTTTTTTCAACAATCTGGTATAAAAACCCGTGCCACAAGCTAAGTCTAAGATGGTTTTTTCTTGAAAATTACTAAGGATATTAAAGAATGTAAAATTTTCAACTATTGGCAATGTAGCTTTAGTTTTATACTGCTCGTAAGTACTTCCAACAGTGTCATATTGTTCAGTCATCAAATCCTCATTAAATTTTTATCGACGACTTACTAAGTTGATTAAAAAAGCAAAGCAAGTCAGATTTAACTTGCCACGCCAGCTAAAGTAGCTTTAGTAAAATAATACTTGAGATAGCAAAATTTTGCTACCGACAAGAGGACTTTTCAAACATCCTCTAAGCCTTCTTAGTAGGTGCATTAGTCACTCGTGCATCTACAATATTTTGCGATACATTTGGGATAAACCAATTCACTTCACCAGGTTTCAAGATTTTAGTACCAGCTTGATTGAATTCGATCGCTCCAGTATCTGCATTTACCTTCAAAACTAAGTTAGTTCCATTGGGAACCTTAATCGCAATACCACCTGGCAATTCTTCCTCTTCTTTGCCTACACCCAAAGCGATGGCACTGACATCATTTGGTAGATAAACTCCTTTACAATTCCATCTATCTTGAGTTGTCTCACCATTACCCAGAAAATATAATGCAGCCCCTTCGGAGTATTCATCATCATCAACATCTGGTTCAGGGCCGTAGATAGCTAGAGTCTTGCCTGTTTGATTACTGCACTGACCCCAATCAATTCCTGACTCAAAGGCATATTTTTGCAACTCTAACTCATTGATTTTTTGGTCAATTTGCTCTGACGTTGAACCCTCTAATTGAGCTTGTGTTTCTTTGACAGTTTGCAAATTATTTAATTCTTCAGTCAAATTTATATAATCAGGATTTTCTGAATATTCGGGGCGATCGGCTAACGAAGGTTCAGCAAATACCAGATTTACAAGTAATACCATCGCCATCAAAATATATTTAAAGTTTTTCATGGTTTTGTTCAAAGTTTTAAAAATTGCACATGATGACATTTTAAACACAGTTGTCAACATTATAACTAATGTTAAATCTTAAATTATTCTCAAAAATCACCCCTAATCCATAGGTATTTTGGGGGATTACAAGCATTAATTTCAATTTTACATATCATTTAAACTGCTTTTTGCAAATACCAAATATTAAATTTGTTTGATACAGCTTTCTTTAAGTATTAGTATCGTATTAAATTCTATTTATTTATCTATCTATGTAAGCATTTCGTCATCTATTAAAATTTAATTTCACTAATTAGTAATGGTTAACCGAGTATTATTTTTAACTTTTATAAATTCATATTTATCATATTCATTAGAAAAAATTAATTTGAGATATTTTGCACAGAAAAATTCAGTTCAGATTTTTACTAATACTTGATTGTAGGAAATACATCAGGTAGTATTAAATCAATCTAGAGAAATACGTCTAAAGACATAAGTATGTAAGTGAGAGATATATCGATATCTGTAACTAGAAATCGGCAACTGGTCAACGGGAAATTTTACTCAAAAACTAAAATTTAATTACCTGTATCTCTATCGATATATGCGTCTTTCAATACATCAAAACTGGCTCAATGAAAACAGAAAAATCATCCCATCAAAGTATTCATGGTTTAAAACCAGATTGTTTATCTTTCTCGGAAGTATTGGCGCAATCTTTTGCTGTAATTGCACCGACGACAATACCAGCATCTAATATTGGTTTAATCGTTGCGCTTTCAGGAAACGGTAGTTGGCTAAGTTTTCTGATTGGTTTGATGGGGCTATTGTTTGTCAGTATCAACATCAACCAATTTGCCAGTCGCTCAGCTTCTCCAGGTTCACTGTACTCCTATATTTCTAAAGGCCTTGGTTCCACAGCAGGTGTTGTTTGTGGCTGGAGTTTGGTACTGGCTTATTTATTTACTGGGATGTCTGTTTTGTGCGGTTTTGCCAACTTCAGCGGTGTCTTAATTGGTCATTTAGGCATTCATCCCTCCAGTATTACATTGCTAGCGATCGGTGCAGGGATTTCCTGGTATGCAGCATATAAAGATATCCAACTTTCAGCTGTAGCAATGCTATTGATGGAAGCAGCTTCAGTCGTATTGATTGCAATCTTATGCATCATTATTTGGGCACACAAAGGTTTTGCGTTGGATATGTCCCAACTAACCCTCTCTGGTACGACTCCAGGTAGTGTGGCCACAGGACTTGTATTGGTAATGTTTGCTTTCTCTGGGTTTGAAAGTGCTACATCGCTAGGCGATGAAGCAAAAAAACCATTACAAACAATTCCTAAATCTGTAATGGGTAGCGTCATCCTCGCCGGTCTGTTCTACATTTCAACAACCTATATAGAAGTCTTGGGCTTTAGTGGTACCGGCGTCTCCATAACTCAAACTGAAGAACCTCTGGGTTTTTTATCCCAACAGGCAGGAGTTGGCTTTTTGGGAGAACTTGTGGCTTTGGGTGCCTTATTTAGCTTCTTTGCTTGCATCCTTGGCAGCATCAACCCAGCTGCTAGAGTGTTTTTCATGATGGCACGTCATGGTCTATTCCATTCCTCATTGGGAACAGCACACTCATCGAACAAAACGCCCCACGTCGCAGTCACGATGTGTTCGTTGATTACATTTTTAGTGCCTGCTGTTATGTCCCTATTTAATATTAAGTTGTTCGAGAGTATGGGTTATTTAGGGGCAATTTGTAGCTATGGATTTTTAACGGTGTACATTCTGATTTCCGTCGCAGCTCCCGTTTACCTATACAAAATTAGAAAACTCCGGCGCCGAGATGTAGTGTTTTCCATTGTCGGAGTTGGGTTCATGATGATCCCCGTTTTAGGTAGTGTAGGAATTCCTGGCAGTACACTTTTCCCAGTTCCCGAAGCTCCTTACAATATTTTTCCTTACTTATTCTTGTTATACATACTTGCCACTTGTGGGTGGTTCATCATCAAAAGACTACGTTCTCCAAACCTGGTTGTGAAAATGCGCCAAGGGATTGAAGAAATTCACACTAGATTCAGCGACACCAGGAAAATTCCTTAATTGACTGGGGGCTAGAGGCTGGAAATTAGGGAAGAGTTTTCCCAATACCCAATCCCCAGTCCCCAGTCCCCAGTTCCCAATGCCAAAATCCAAAATCCAAAATCCAAAATTAATATGAGCGGATTAGTTACTGCTATTAGCACAGGTGCAGCTGCCTTCAGTGCCACAAATATCGATGATATTGTTATTTTGACCCTGTTTTTTTCCCAGGTGAATGCTAAGCTTCGACGTTGGCATATAGTCACTGGTCAATATCTAGGTTTCACAGCGTTGGTGATGGCTAGTCTTCCTGGTTTCTTTGGGGGCTTAATCTTACCAAAACCTTGGATTGGACTATTTGGTTTAGTACCCATAGCAATTGGTATCAAGTGCTTGCTAAATCGAGAAGATGATGAATCAGAAGAAACAGAAACAGAGATAGAGCAGTCTGAAGGTTCGTATTTAAGTAAATTTCTCAATTTTCAAACTTACAGCGTAGCAGCGGTAACTTTTGCCAATGGCACTGACAATATCAGTATCTACGTTCCTTTATTTGCTAGCAGTACTTGGGAGAGTCTGCTAATAATTCTGGGAGTGTTTTTTATGCTAGTAGGATTTCTATGCTATGTAGCGTACAAATTAACTCATAATACAGCGATCGCCAACCTTTTGACTCGTTACGGTAACGATTTTATGCCTTTTGTCTTAATGGGATTAGGCGGTTTTATCATTGTGGATAGTGGTACCTGGTCATTAGTTATTGGTCATTAGTCATTGGTTAACAGTCAGCAGTAAACAACTTAGCATTTAAGTTTTAAAGAATACAAAAAATATTTTTGCATCCTGTTATACATTTAAAAAAAGAGGTATGAAATTTGTCGATTTTAGAATTTTCTTTATTAGTTTGGATTGGTTCATTTAGCGCTGGCTTTTTAGGGGCGTTAACTGGGTTAGGCGGTGGAGTAGTAATTGTCCCTTTATTAACTTCAGTATTTGGTGTCGATCTTCGATACGCCGTTGGCGCTTCTCTAGTATCTGTAATTGCTACTTCTTTGGGTGCAGCATCTACTTACATTAAAAAAGGCTATACCAATTTGCGGTTGGGGATGTTTTTAGAAGTAGGGACAACTATTGGTGCGATCGCCGGTGCGATGATTGCTACTTTTGTATCTGTGAAAGCGCTGACTATTGTATTGGCGATCGTCCTGATTTATTCAGCATACCTTTCACAACGACCGAGAATAGAAAACACTGAAGATGAACCAGCAGATCCCCTAGCAAACTTTCTAAAACTAAATAACTGTTATCCAACTCCTGATGGACTGATGTCTTATCAAGTCCATTCAGTACCAATGGGGTTTGGGATGATGATTTTAGCTGGGGTACTTTCTGGATTACTGGGTATTGGTTCTGGCGGATTCAAGGTCTTAGCGATGGACCAAGCAATGCGCCTACCCTTCAAAGTTTCTACCACCACTAGCAATTTTATGATCGGCGTGACAGCAGCAGCCTCAGCCGGAGTTTATTTAGCACGAGGTTACATAGATCCGGGACTATCCATGCCAGTAATGTTGGGAGTATTACCTGGTGCTTTTTTAGGCGCACGAGTTCTTGCAGGGACTCAAACACAGATTTTAAGAACTATTTTCAGCGTTGTGCTGGTGGTAATGGCTTTAAAGATGGTCTACAACAATTTAATAGGGGGGCTGTAAAATGTATAAATTGAATGCTGGTTTTCGCTGGGCATCATGGCCACAGCCAGAGAGTAAAGTAATTACACTAACCTTACCGCCAGAAAATTCCCACTCTGATATTGAAAAGTTAGAAGAACAGCAAGTTAGCAAAGTGGCAGAATTGCCGAATAGCTCTCAAATTGATGTTAACAATGATGTAACGAAAACATCAAGCGAGCAACAATTAGAATATTTGCTCAGTAATCTACTTAAATATGGTGTTTTAATAGCTAGTGCTGTGGTTTTGTTGGGGGGTATCCTCTACTTGATTCATCACGGTGGCGAACCTGCTAGATATCAGTTTTTCCGGGGAGAACCATTGCAATTTCGCTCACCAGCAGGTGTAGTGGAGGCAGTTTTATCAGGTAGCGATGCCTACGACGGGCTACGCCTACGCGGTATTATTCAACTGGGACTATTACTACTAATTGCTACTCCAATTTTACGCGTAGTCATTTCTCTATTGGCTTTTCTGCTCAAGGGAGAATTTATTTATGTAATTGTTACCTTATTAGTACTAGCTAGTCTGACTTACAGCCTTCTCGGAGCTTATTATTAATTCTACTTTCAACAGTTAAGGGTAAATTAACGCTTTTACCCTTAACTGCAATGTATTTAAATTACCCAAATTTCAATACTTTCCAATCATTATGAACCTTGCAAAAGTTCATTAATTGAGCTTAGACTCTGTTGAATTAGCTCCACTAGATAAGTTCTTAACGAATCAAGATTTGCCACTGAGAAATTTAATAATCCCACAGCATATAAAAGACTTGAAATCCCAATAAGTAAAGCCAAAAATCTGCCAAAGCAACCTGGATTAATTTCAATAAAACCTAATTTAGATTGCCCGATGACAGCAATTGTTATAAACACAATTCCTGCTATGACAAATGTGTTATTTGCAGTTAAATCTGTCATTTTCCTATTCAGATAGTTCAGTAGTTTTATTGTAGCTATTATTATTTAAAATTTATGCAACAGCTATATGCATTGAAGAGATGGGGAGATGGAGATCTGAGGGGCACACGGGCAGAGGAGAGAATAATTAATAACCAGTGGCTAATGATTAATGACAATTGGTAGAACTTTTAGTGCCAACAACCCAAAATTGTATCACTAGTGTACTAGACTTTGGTCTAGCTTTTAGTTTAAACTACACTAAGTAGATAGGAATAGTGGTTTTTTATGCAAAGCATCCAGAAAGTAAGTCAAGAGTTGAGCCTCGAAAACCAGACAATGACTGAGCAGTTAGAGCCAACTATTTCAAAAGAGTTCAAAAAAGACATTTTCAAAAAGCTCAGAGGTGGATTCTTTCTAGTACTCGGATATTTATTGTCACCACTATGTTGGTGGAATGACTTACTTTTTAATTTGCCAATAGCTTATGGTTTTGGCTATGGATGTAGTTTACTTTTCCCAAAATTACTTTTGCCTTGTTCTATTATAGGGTACTGGCTTTCTAATATTGTGGGAATTCTTTTAATGCAATTTGGTTCTAAGGATATATTTCAAAAAGAACCCAAAGAGCATAACCTCAAAAAAGAGTTATTTACGGGTTTAATTTCTTCAACAGCTTATACCTTATTGATTTTGCTATTGATCCAGTTGAAGATTCTCGATTCTCCCGTTTTATTCTCCAACAATTAAATTAGTAGCTCTCTCTAACCTTCTCCTCAAAGCACAGGGTTAGGGAAAAACTTTTGTTGCTGAAATAGGGATTTCATATCATGTTCGGGTGAAGACTTATCATTAGGACTGACGCGGAAGGGAACGCTCTGACGCGGAGAAATTTTAATAATAAGTGATTATCCGAACTTGATATTATATTTTTTGCTAGAGAAAAGGAGCAAAGAATGACGGGTGACCCTGCCATCGATCGCGAGGCATTTAAACAGTTTGAGCGTGATGGATTTTCCAGGGTGGCTCAAGGATACGATGGAGCGATCGCTCAGGTAACATCTCAGAACAATGAAACCATATTAGATGCCGTAGAAACTGGGTATGGTACTCGATTGCTGGATGTCGCTTGTGGTACAGGCTGGCTGAGTGCGGCAGCATTGAAGCTACAGGCTATAGTTACTGGATTAGACTACGCTGAGAATATGATAGTGATTGGGCGATCGCAATTTCCCCAAGTAGAATTTCAGCTTGGGGACGATACCAGTTTGAATTATTACTGGGGCTGCGGTGATTTGGCGATCGCTGCCCACACTCGATGATGAACTTGTAGAATTGGTGTGGGATATTTAGCTTCGAGTAATACCGCCAATTCCCGGTCAAATACTTCTACCTTTTCTGGTGTCAAGCTGGCTCCTACACCTGCACTAGCACGAATTCGTCCCCGCCAATCTTCATGTGTATAAGATACAAAAACATCGTAAGAAAATGTGCGGATATCTCGAAATCCTCCTTCTCCAATGTCTTGTAACCACTCAGGATGCAATCCATTACCGCCAGCCATATTCCAAGCTGGATTATGAGCTTTTATAAGTTGCTCTGTTGCTTCAACGACATTACCTTTTAAAGGTATCCAATCAAAATGAGCGATCGCAATTAAACCATTTGCTCTCAGTATCCTGGTAATTTCCTTGACAGCACGCGGACGGTCAAACCAATGCCAACACTGTCCAGCAGTTACTACATCAGCACTTGCGTCTGGTAACTCAGTATTTTCGGCAGTTGCGACTCGGTAATCTACTTTGATTTGGGCAGATTCACTTAACTGTCTGGCTTGTTCTAGAAGTGAAACTGATGGGTCGATGCCAATCACATAAGCACCTCTATTAGCAAAACCCCGTGCTAGCGTTCCTGTTCCTGTACCCAGGTCAACAATGTTCTGCCCTGGTAAACCAATACCATATTCAGACAGTTTGTTAAATAATGAATTGGGAAAACCAGCGCGGTGTTTTGCGTAATCAACAGCAGTTGCACCAAAATCAATTTTCATAAGTCAGGAGTTATTGGTTAGTTGTGAGTATCTCCCCCTAATCCCCATTTTCTTTGAGTTCTAATTATATGTAACGTCTCCCACAATCAATATAGAGCATTAGTGAGAGATTAAGACAATCTTTATTTTGTCAATTAGAAATTATGCTGAAAATTTAGGAAAAACGGAGGTATGAAGTTAACTATTTTACTTAACTTATGGGTCAAGAATAAATCATGCGTATGGGGAAAGGAAAATTCTATTCCTTTACCTTTTCTTACTTCCCCTTTACCCCACTTCTGCAAGAAGTCTAATGTATACCTTTTTGAACAACCGTAAAATTACTGTAATAATATACTTAAATCAAGCAAAAAGCTGTATTCTAGAGAGTGATTTTTCTCAAAATTGCTGATAAAAAATAATTTTGGCGGCTTCAAAAAACCTGAAGCGTTTGACGTTTTTGTTTTCAGCGGCGCAGACTCGTTTGTTTATACAAATATCAAGGATGCGGGCGATACGATCGCTGACTTTGAAGTAGGTACAGACAAGATTGTGCTGGGACAACTTTTCCAGCAATATGGTCTGACCTTGGACTTTGCCAGTGCCATCGCTAGCGGCTACTTGAGCTTTAAGACTCAGGGAACTAATGCGATCGTCTTAATTGACCAAGATGGTTCCTCTGGTGGGGGTCATGCAATTAAGTATATTCAGGTCAACAATGTGTCAGTGGCTGCTTTGAAAAACGCGATTAATTTTGCATTCTAAGATTAAATCGGCAATAGACCTCTTGCAAAAGTGCTTTTCCCACTTCTGCAAGAAGTCTAATGAACAAGTGTCCTGCGTAAGTCCTGAGTAGGCAAAATATCTCGTCAAAAATGCTCTACCCACGGACGTAGTTCCACCTCCCATGTCCAAGCACTGCGGGGTTGGCGGAGGATACTGAGATAAGTTTGGGCGATCGCATCCGGATCGAGAGTACTATCAGTATTATCCACTGGATCTGGGCGGACTGCCGAGCGAATTGCCCCATCAATTATGAAATGTGCCACATGGATATTCTTTGGTGCTAGTTCCTTAGCAATGCTCTGAGCTAAACCGCGTAGTGCAAATTTACCCATTGCAAAAGGAGCAGAGTGAGAAAAACCCTTAACACTCGCTGTGGCTCCAGTAAAGAAAATCGCACCACTCCCCTGCTGCAACATCCGTTTGGCAGCAGCTTGGGCAACCAAAAAGCCGCCGTAGGCAGTCACTTCTAGAGTTTTTGCCACACCGTCAGGATCTAGTTCAATCAAAGGCCCCCGGACGCGGAAACTAGGGTTATAAATTACGATATTTGGCGAACCTAGCTGATTTTCAACATCAATAAATAATTTTTCTACCTCATTAGGTTTTGAGGCATCAGCGGCGAAACTAAGCGCCCCAATTTCATTAGTTAGCTGAGTCAGTTTCTCTATTTGGCGAGCAGCTAAAGCGACACTTATTCCCTCTTTCGCAAAGGCGCGGGCTAAAGAGGCACTTAGTCCGCTACCCGCTCCCACTATCAATGCTGTTGTTGCCATAATTTCAAGTTTCCTGTTTTAATAGCTGGGAATTGCCCCTAGTCGGAGTTTGACCAATCCGCAGTACGCAAACTGCGGCAATCAAGCAGAGAACGCCTGATAAAATAAACGCCTGTAAATAAGTGCCCATCCAAGTTCTTAGCACCCCGGCTCCGAATGCTGCTGTAGCTGCACCGATTTGATGTCCTGCTACAATCCAGCCGAACATCACACCGACGTTTTCTTTACCAAAGACATTAGCAACAAGACGTACCGTAGGCGGTACGGTGGCAATCCAATCAAGTCCATAGAAGATAGCAAACACCGAAAGTCCGTAGAAGGAAAAATCGAAACTGAAGGGTAAGAAAATCAAAGACAAACCCCGCAGTCCGTAGTACCAGCACAACAAGTAGCGATTATTCCAGCGGTCAGATAGCCAGCCGGAAATAGTTGTGCCAAAAAAATCAAATAGACCCATGATTGCCAAAAGCCCAGCAGCCTTGACTTCTGGGATACCGTTATCGATACAAGCGGGAATCAGATGAGTCCCAATTAAGCCATTTGTGCTAGCACCGCAGATAAAAAAGCTACCAAATAAAAGCCAAAAGTCGCGGTTACCCATTCCCAGCCAAAGGGTGTTGAAGGTAGAGGCGATGGAATTTGCTTTCGGCTGCGGTACTTCAGCAGTTTCGCTGTTGTCACCAAAGGGTCGCAAACCGACTTCCGCAGGTCGATCGCGCATAAAAATAGCGATCGCTGGAATAATTAAAACTGCTGCACCAGTGAGAATCCAAGCCGCAGTTCGCCAGCCAAAGCGATCGGTAATTGAAGCGAGTATAGGTAAAAACACTAGTTGTCCAGTAGCTGTACTAGCAGTCAAGATACCTAAAACCAAACCCCGTCTTTCAAAAAACCAGCGGTTAACAACAATCGCACCCAAAACCAGGGCGATAACTCCACTACCACAACCGACAACTATGCCCCACAGCAAAACTAACTGCCAGGGTGCTGACATTAAAGTAGTTAAACCAACACCCATCGCAAGTGCAGCCAAGGCAAACACCATCATCCGACGAATGCCAATCCTTTCCATAACTGTGGCAGCAAAAGGGCCGATTAGTCCGTAAAGTACCAAGTTCAGGGAGATTGCCAAAGATATAGTAGCTCTACTCCAGCCGAATTCCTGTTCAAGAGGCACTATAAAAACTCCGGGAGCAGAACGAATTCCAGCTCCCACCAACAAAGCGAGAAATGTTAAACCCGCGACGAGCCAGCCATAGTGAAGCGAACGACGGGCGAGGAATGAGGCTAGGGACATGATTTGAGGTATGGGGCATGGGGCATGGGCGAGATGAGGGAGTGTGGGGGGCAGGGAGCAGGGAAGAAGAGTTTTTCCCCTCTGCCCCCCTTGCCTCTTCCCATACCCAAAATTAACTTTGATATGGGTTACCAATTCTGTCTACAGAGACGTTGTAGGAAAAGGGCAAACGACCGGGATTTAAGCGTGGTTCTGCTGCATAGCCAACGGGAACTAAAACGGCGATCGCTAAATCTGGATTATCCGTAGCGCCAATCACTTCTTTGACTTTTTCCTCAATCCAACCGTTCATAAAACAAGTGGACAATCCCAAACTTTCTGCTGCTAATACCAAATGGGTAGAGGCAATGATCGCATCTTTGATAGCATATTCGCGTTTCTTGTCGCCTAACCCACCTTGGAATTGTGGGATGGCGGTTTTAAAGTAGTCTACGGTCTTTTCGTTCCATGCCCCAGTCTGGAGTGCCTGCTCAAAAATCGGGGTCAAGTCTTGTTCGCCTCCGTTAGGATTGGCAGCAAACACAAAGGTCACAGGTGCTTGAACGATTTGCTGTTGATTCCACGATGCTGCTGCTAGCGCCGCCTTTTGCGCCTCATCCTGCACAAGAATAATTTGCCAGTCCTGGATATTAAAACTGCTCGGCGCCGCCACAGTTAACTCTACCAATTGCTTGAGCAGTTCTGGAGCGATAGGGTCTGATTTAAAAGTTTTGATTGAACGACGTTGAGCGATGGCAGTTGGCACATCTAAAGGTTGGATTTGGGTGATTGGACTCATGAGATTCTCCTGATATTGGGTGATGACCGAATTATGAGTTGGCTACTGGTTCGCTAGCCGCTGACCAAAATGGGTAATCTGTATATCCCTTTTCATCGCCACCATAAAATGTGGCTTGATTGGGTTCATTTAGTGGTGCATTCAAAGCCAAACGTCGAGGTAAATCTGGATTTGATATAAATAATGTACCAAAAGCAACTAAATCTGCTGCTTTGTTTGCGATTACAGCATTGCCTTTTTCACGAGTATAACCACCATTGACGATGAGCGTATTTGTAAAGCGATCGCGTATATGACTAGTGGGTACAATTATTCCCCCATGTCTAATATCTGCGTCTGTTGCTTCATAAATATGCAGATATGCCAAATTAAACTGGTTCAACGCATCAGCCGCATAACCAAATGTCTCCAGAGGATTGGAGTCACGCATATCGTTAAAAGTCCCACTGGGAGAAAAACGTACTCCCACTCGATTAGAATCCCACACACTAGTTACCGCCTCTGTCACCTCCAACAAAAATCGAGTCCGATTTTCAATGGAACCCCCATATTTATCTGTGCGCTGATTTGTACCATCCCGCAGAAACTGATCTATTAAATAACCATTCGCTGCGTGAATTTCTACTCCATCAAACCCAGCCGCTAGGGCATTTGCCGCTGCTTGACGATACTGTTCCACTATCTGCGGTATTTCTGAAGTTTCTAAAGCACGGGGAATCACAAAGGGTTTAGGCCCCTCAAAAGTTGAAGCTTCACCTTTGGCAGCAATGGCAGAAGGAGCCACAGGTAAAGCTCCATCCGGTTGTAAATCAGGGTGAGAAATCCTGCCTACATGCCATAGTTGCAGAAAAATTCTCCCTCCCTCCTGATGCACAGCATCGGTTACTAACTTCCAGCCCTCCACCTGTTCTGGTGAATGAATTCCTGGTGTAGCCGGATAGCCTTGTCCTTCTGGACTTACCTGTGTTGCTTCAGAAATAATCAGTCCAGCAGAAGCACGTTGGGTATAATAGATAGCATTAAGTTGGTGTGGTACGTTTCCTTCACCCGCCCGATTTCGGGTTAACGGTGCCATCACTACCCGGTTCGGTAGTTCCAGATTCCCTAATTGATAAGGAGAAAATAAGTTAATATCAGTACTCATTGGTTATATCTCCAAATTGTCATTAGTCAATTGTCATTAGTCATTAGTCATCTGTTATTCCCCGCTTCCCACACTCCCTACTCCCCCACACTAAACAATCGACCGAATAACGCCACCATCTACTCGCAAAGCTGCACCATTGGTTGCTGAAGCTAGAGGACTCGATAGGTAAACAACGATCGCTGCTACTTCTTCATTGGTTGCAAAGCGTTTAATTAGGGAACTTGGACGCACATTTTGGAAAAATTCCGCCTCAACTTGGTCTGGACTAATACCACGTTCCTGCGCTAGGTTGGAAATAAAATCTTCAACGCCTTCTGAACGGGTTGGCCCTGGTAAGACGGAGTTCACTGTGACTCCAGTACCAACGGTCATTTCTGCTAGACCCCGCGCAATGGCAAGCTGCGCTGTCTTAGTTGTGCCATAGTGAATCATTTCCACAGGAATTTGAATGCCAGATTCACTAGAAATAAAAACAATCCGCCCCCAGTTTTGCTGTAGCTGCTTTTGGAGATATTGCCGACTCAAACGTATTCCACTGAGTACGTTGATTTCAAATATTTTTAACCAGTCTTCATCGCTAATCTCAAAGAAGGTTTTTGGTTCATAAATACCTAGATTGTTAATTAGGATATCAACGTGAGGAACTTCTTGAAAAAGTTGTTCTACTCCTGCTTTTGTACCTGCGTCACCAACAACACCAGAAACTTTCGCTTCGGGAATACTTTGCTGAATTTTGGCGATCGCCTGTGCTACTCTTTGCTCAGACCGACCGTTAACAATCACTGATGCACCCTCTTCGGCTAACCCTTGGGCTATGGCAAAACCAATGCCTGCCGTTGAGCCAGTTACCAGCGCGGATTTACCATGCAATTTTAAGTCCATTTCGCTCTTTCCCCTTTAATTTCTTCTGGGACTGGGGATTGGGGACTGGGGAGATGAAGGAGTGTGGGGAGTGTGGGGAGTGTGGGGGGAAAGAGAATTTATGCCCCCCTCTCTTCCCACACCTCCCACCCCTCCAGCTTGCCCTATGCCCTTTACCTAGATTAAAGATGCTGTGCTAAGGTCTTATTCAAGGTGGTCTTCGGAACTGCCCCCACCACAGTATCGACTTGGCGACCTTCTTTAAAAACCATCAGCGTCGGAATGCTACGAATTCCATAATGACTGGCGACAGTAGGATTTTGATCTGTGTTCAGTTTCACCACTTTCACCTGTCCTTCGTATTCAGTAGCAACCTCGTCTACAACCGGAGCCACCATCCGACAAGGGCCGCACCAAGGTGCCCAAAAGTCCACTAAGACTGGAATTGTACTTTCCAAGACTTCTTGCTTGAATGTGGCTTCTGTGACATTTGTAATGGATGACATAAAATTGCCTTCCTAATTAATTCTATTATTCGATAATATCGAATAATAAAAATATATGCTACTTGATGAGATAATGCAACTATGAGATTCCTTTATCATCCAGATAGAAAAAATATTTCTTTACCGGGAGTGTTGTATGCATTGGGCGACCCGGTACGGTTAGAGATTGTGCGGTTGTTGGCCAGTGAGGGTGAACAATGCTGTGCCAGATTTGATTTTGCGATCGCCAAGTCTACCATGTCCAATCACTTTAAAATTTTACGCGAATCGGGCGTAGTATTTACACGTAAGGAAGGGACACAGCACATTAATATCCTGCGCCGTGAAGATTTGGAGATGCTGTTTCCAGGTTTGCTGGATGCGGTGTTGAAAGCCGCTCAACCATTGTCTGTTGACCCCGCCAGTAGTAAACAAACAGCCTCAACTAGAGGTAGGGGGCTGAACTGGTGATGCTAAGGGTGTGTGTTTAAAAATCTTCTCGTTTTTCTTTTTGTGTTTCTAAATCAGCAAAGATATCATGTTGTTCTCGAAAAACCCTTGGAGTGTGAGATAAACCCAAATCTGTAGAGAGTAAATCAACACCATCGATAATTTTGGGTATCTGCGCTCGATCGATTTGCAGACCGAGAAAGCATTTTTGCCTGTAATCTGGTCTTTGCTGAAAGCGTTCGACCGATTTTTTCAAAGGGCGCATAACCTCATAGGCCTTTTCAGCCTTCTCAATTGATGCTTGAGGGATTGGAGATTGCAGCCTGAGAATTGCTAGATCGATTAAATCTCTTGCCTCAACGCTGTCATCTGCGTAACGGTCAGAATTTGACAGCAGCTTAGAGGTAAAACAGTCATTGAAGCTTAAGCAGGGAACAGGTGACCAGTTTGGATATCTTGGTGGGTCTAGTTGAAAACGAGTTTCGGCAATGATTTCCGTTTTAATAGGCAGATCATCTACAATCACTATCATCCGAATTCCATATTGGTCAGTTGTGCTACGTCCAACTTGGATTTTACTTAAATCACGAAATAATGCTTCATGCCCACCCTCAAATACCACTGTACGTAAATATTTATAGCCTTCTGTACTAATCGAAGCAATAAAATCAACGTCTTTACTTCTGCGATACTCTTCAAAATCAAGCGCAAGAAGGGTTCCGCCACCGAAGTAAGCAGAACCTTTCGTAAGGATGTCAGAATCCAAGCATTCGAGAACTGTGAAAATTTTGTTATGGTGTTCTAACCTAAAGGTCATAAACAAACTTGCAACCAGGATTTATAGCGTCTGGCAAGTTCCTTAAGGAAATTGAGTTCTTCACCCTCAAGATTATTAAATAGGTTGCGATATTGCCAACCGCGCTCGTAGCGACTCAGCATTTCTTCAGAAGTAAAGCGATATACATCGGCAGTTTGCCAACAAATAGACTCCAGAAAAGGCAGTTTTTTGGGGACAAAAATGGTGTTATTTGTCGGTGTTACCGTTGTCATAAATCTTTTATTCAACCACTTTCGGTTTAGTTCAATTTAGATTAGGATTACCAATTATGTAATTCAATTTTATCTCAACTATAAATTATTTGGGTTGGGATATACTCTTCCTTTCCAGTTGCCGCCCCGCCCTTGCCAGTGACGGAGTGCAGAATCTACAGTCATTAGGGTATAGAGAAAAGCGATCGCGGGTAAACTAAAAGCTAACCAAAAAGAACATTTATAAAAGCGGATTGTCGGGTAGTAAGCCAAGGTCATTAATAACCAAGCCAATAAACCTGTAAATGTGATCGCCCAATTACCCCAAACTACACCCAAAAGCAAACCCACAGGTGGAACTAGATAAATTAAGCTCATCCCTACCAAAGTTCCTAATAGTAATAATGGAGAATAATTCAATTGTGTATAGGCAGTACGGGCAATCATATCCCAAATTGTCGTCAGAGAATTATAGGGACGCAAACTGCGAGTTAAAGTACTCAATCCCAGCCAGATACGACCTGTTGGAGAAGACACGGAGATGGGGAGACGCGGTGAGGAAGTTGGAGTCTTGGCGGTTCCCGTCGAGTCCAAACTTCCGAACCCGAAGGGGGACGCGGGGAAAGAAAATATCTCCGCTTCCCCACTCTTCTTAACCGCCTTAGCCAAAGCGCAATCATCAATTAAAGCTTGGCGAATCGCTTGAATACCGCCAATTCGCTCTAAAGCTTGTTTGCGAATCAGGATCGAACCCCCAGCAGCAGCGGCTATGGGATGGTTGGGATTATTCACCCAGCGGAAGGGATAGAGTTTTTGGAAGAAAAAGACGAAAGCGGGAATCAATAGTTTTTCCCAAAAGCTTTCACACCTGAGTCGCACCATTACTGAAACTAAGTCTAAATTTTCCTGCTCAGCTTTAGCAACGAGTCGGTACAGATTACTCACGTCATGTTCGATATCTGCGTCGGTGAGGAAAAAATAATCAGGTGTCAGTTTACTAGCATTCTTTATACCTTGCTCAACAGCCCAAAGTTTGCCTGACCAACCGGGAGGTAGTGATTCCCCCAAGATAATATGTAATTGCTGGGGTTTACCAACGGCGTGGGCGACTCCTTCAGCAAAATTTGCTGTACGGTCTGTGCTGCGATCGTCTACTAAAAACACATCCAAAGAACCAGGATAATCTTGGAGTAAGAGCGATCGCAAGCTGATTGGTAGTAATTCCGCTTCGTTACGTGCCGGAACCACCGCACAAACCACTGGTAAAGATTTTAGCGGAGTTTCCGTAACCTCTAATTGC
Source organism: Nostoc sp. CCY 9925 (assembly GCF_963920935.1). Classification (NCBI taxonomy): domain Bacteria; kingdom Bacillati; phylum Cyanobacteriota; class Cyanophyceae; order Nostocales; family Nostocaceae; genus Nostoc; species Nostoc sp. CCY 9925. The sequence goes on from NZ_CAWUDO010000077.1 coordinate 35,718, forward strand.
TGGTCTAACCGCCAAAACTGCCCCCAAAAATACAGTAATCCTAACCAAATTGCCAAGGATAAAAGCACCAATCCGAATAAAATTACACCCATGACTGTCCCTATCTGCTACTACATAAAACTTGGATAAAGCTATATCTTATACCAGGTTCGGGCGAACACTTATAATTAAGATTGACACAAAGACGCAAAGAATTTGCTGAATTATCAAGCGATGTCTATTGACAAAAAATATTAAATATGTATAAATTCAAAAAAATCATATCTGTTGTAGGGGCACAGCGCTGCCCATTGGACGCAAAGCCGGGGTGGGGTGACTCCGGATTAATTGGTAAATCAGTGTAGCAACTCAAATTCTCAAATTCTGGCGATCGCCTATTCCAAGAATCACAAGCCCCAGCCCCGCCAGAAGTATTCGGTAAGTTGCCGTCCCACGCGGCGTTCTTCATTGGGATCAGGGGGCAAATTCCAACGCAGAGATTGATAGAGCAGATGGCGGTGCAGGTCAAAGGTGGCTTCGATGAGTTCACCATAGTTTCTGGCAGCCTCAAGCGCCCAGTAGCGATAAATAAAGATGGCAGAGAAGATGCCCACAGGAGCCGCCCACCATGCCCAAAATGTCCAGACGATAAATAGTAGACTCCAGAACCAAAAGCGGACAGCGGTGTTGAGGTCGGCGCGGGCTTCTTGGAGGTCTTTTTTGACAGCATCGGGGAGGAGAAGCCAGAGGCGTGACCAGCAGACGATCGCATCTAATCCATATTTTTCCAGAGGCCACTGTTCCGCAGCACGCAGGATGTTGCCCAAGCGAGTGGGCATAATTTGGTTTTCCAGGGGTAGGTAATGTAGTTGCAAGTCAAGTTGGATCAGTTCGTCACGCTGTTCGGTGGTGATTTGGTTAGGGTTGAGGCGTTGAAGTTTTTGAAGTTCTTGCCAGCGATCGTTAATTCTTTGACTGCGTTTTTCTTCTCTGGCAATCAACCAACGCCGCAAAGGCCGCAGCCAAGGATGCCAGTAGCCTTCCAGAAAGCGCAGTACAGCCAAATCGAAGCGTTGCACCACGAAAGCAGAGGCGACAATCAGGCAGAAAACCCCGACGAGGAAGGCGATTTGTAACGGTTCGGGTTGTTGGCTCAACCAAGTGCTAGCACGTTTCCAGCCGAAGCGCTGTAGTCCTGCGGCGGCTCCCCCTGCCCAAAAGACAAAAGCGGGGGTGAGGAGGGTGGCAACCCATTGTTCGGCGAGTTTGCTGCCAAAGCTTTCCAGGAATTTTGCAGACATGGCATGACCGAGAGAGTTGATAGGGCTGGGGCTATTCGGTTAGCCAACTGAAGAGTTTACCAACAGTGAGGCTGAAGGATTCGGCAAAGGGTGGGACGGGTAAGCCATCGCTTTCTTGTTCATACAGGGCAATGGTGCGTAGGCTTTGCCCACCGTAGGTATCGCTAAAATAAACAAACACGAGTTCCTCCTCTGGGTCAATCAACCATCCCATTTGGGTACTGTGGGCAAGGCTATGGAGGATGTTGCGGATAACTTTGGTTTGGCTTTGGTCGGGGGAGAGGATTTCTATTGTCCAGTCGGGGGCGATGGTAAAATTATTGGACACTTTGCCGTTTTGATCGCGGGGAATGCGTTCCCAAGTGAAAACTGCAATATCTGGAACAATCGACCTACCGCCAAAGGTGCAGCGGAGTTCCGAATAAGCGCGGGCGATGTGTCCAGGTTTAAGTGCTTGGTTGATGTCAGTACCAAGGTCAACCTGCACTGTACTGTGTTTTCCTTGGGGCATAGGTTTTTGGATAATCTGACCGTCGATGAATTCACTAGCAGGTTTGGTTTCCGGTAGCTGGAGAAATTCATCGAGGGTCAGGGGTTTGGCGGGAGTTTGAACCATTGCCGTTTGTGGTGCGTGGGTTGTGAGTATTGTATCGTTATGCTAACGGGTTCGAGGGGAACATTGTGAGTGGGACACAGGGGCGTGGGGCGACCAATGCGATCGCGCGACCAAGTTTCGTCGCACTGAGGACATTTAAATTGGCGTGCAGAAATTTCAGATATTGAACCAGCTGGTCGATCGTATCCTTTTTGAGTTGCATTCGTTTCCTGGAATTGGGTTACCCAGTTGCGAGTGGCTCTCGTGCCCGTCAGTAACTCCCAGATAGAATCCTCGACGGCTTCTCCAGCTTGAGCCTGTTGTAGGAGTTCATCAAGTTCTTGGCACATTTGTTCTCCAGCTTCAGTACCCAGTAATTGCCAGAGGCGGGGACGAATCGCCAGAGCAGTTTCTAAAATTGAAAAATTATCAGTCATGATTGCTTGAAGAAATAACAGGTTAAATAATGTTTAAACTCCCGTGTAGCTGAAGGCTGCCCAGTAATAGGGATGGGAGAAATCTAATAGTAGCGATCGATATAAATCCCCTTTTTTGGATGCCAGTTCGGAAATAAATGTTTCACAGTGAGCAACTATATCACGCGGTTCGGCATCCCGGAGCCATTTTTGGGCTGTGATTAAAGCTTGTGATGGCTCTAGGTGTTGGTCGCGCCAAAGTGTGTAAAACCGAGTTAGTAGAACCATTGTACTGAGTTCTGAAACTTTCCAAAGGGAAGCAGCAACCCCAGCGACACCTGCCTGAAGTAAGCCTGTGGGTAGGCTGATGGCTTCATCCGCTAGTTCAATTCCTGGCAGTCCAGTTTCACAAGCCGAGAGAATGGCAACGCGGATACCACCCTGGTTATTTTCCACCAGTTTGAGGTCGAGGAGGTCGCGCAGGGTAAGTATGGCTTCACCTGTCATAGCAAGACCACTTTTGAGGGGTGCTTCTAAGTCAGCTTTGCCGTGGCAAGAACAGTGTAAAATTTTGTAATGCGGTAAGGCAGCGAGAACAGCCTCTCTGGTTGCTTGTTCTTGGGTGAAAACTTGGGAATTTTGGAAAGTGGCGATCGCAGCTTGAACTTCTCGTTGTGAGTTGGGTAAGGGTTTAGCGCCATCATGTTTGGGTTCATCAATTGCTAGTATCGAATCTGCGAAAGTCCGTTGAGCGATTTCTTGAGCTGTTGAGAGCGATCGCGCATTGGGGGCATAGGTAAAGTGGATAGCATCAAGGGCGTAGTACCTCTTAGTAAGAGCGTTAGAATCTTCAACCCAGGCGGCGTGGAGGGGCAGAAAGCTGAGGAGTCCCGTGGGAATGAGGATGGCTTGCTGGAAATTGCGCTGCTGGAGGTGGTTGATTAGGGGTGACATCAGGGGTTGCCAAAGTTGGCGAGTGCCTTGGTCAATGGCATTTAGCCAAGCCTGATGGTTGGTTTGCGATTGGTCATAATAAGTCCTGAACCAGGCTAAGAAGATTTCTTGTAGATTGTTTTCCGTGAGGTCATCCAACCAAAGCTCATCAATGTTCTCTTGGGTGAGGATGAGAGCAAGGCTGCCAGCAGAAGTGGTTACGAGGTAGACGAGGGGAATATCGGAGCGCAGAGTTTGGCGGATATCATCGAAGGTGGGTTGAGCCAAAAATTCTTCGTAGCTGGGAACTTGACGGATTTGCTCAATGATTTTTGTCAAGGTTTCGTGTATTTGCAGGGCTTCGGTGCGGAGAGCTTCGGGGGTGAGACTATGGCGCTCATCTGAAGTCATTCGCAGGCGTTCTTGGCTTTCGAGGTTACGGCGTTGGTTAGCGATATCTCTGTATTGAGTATAAAGACTGGGGGCGAGTTGCTGAAGTTGAGTCAGGTCGCTTCTGTCTCGGTCTAGAGTTTCACTGAGTCCACGGGCGCGACCTCGTTCTAGGGTGAGGACAGCTGCTTGTAAATCGCCAGTACGGGCGAGGGCATAGGCAGCACGGCGGGGCAGGTTGTTGGTTTCGGCAAGTTCGGCGGCTTTGCCATCGAGTAAAATGGCAGATTGGTAGAGGATTTCGCCTGCTTCAAAGGCGAGAGCGTAGTTACTAGCGGCTTCTGCCCAAGCTTGTTGCTCAAAGTGAAGGTTGCCGAGGTTGCGGGCAGTATGACGGCAATCTTTGGGAAATGCCTTACAGGTAAAAACTTGCAGGGCAAGTTGACAAGCGGCAATGGCTTGTTTGAGGTTATCAGTCCTTTCTCCCCTAATCCGATCCTTATATGCTTTTGCTAGAAAAGTTTGGGTCATTGCCCATTGTTGGGGGAAAGCCTCATGGGTAAAAACTTGCAGAGCGAGTTGATAAGCAGCAATTGCTTGTTCGAGGTTATCAGTCCTCTCGCCCCTAATCCGTTTGCTATAGGCATCTGCCAGATAAACTTGGGTACCTGCCCAGTGTTGGGGAAAAGCCTCATGGGTCAAAACTTGCAGGGCAAGTTGACAAGCGGCAATGGCTTGTTCAAAGTTGTCAGCCCTCTCTTCTTGAATCCAGTTGCTATAGGCATCTGCCAGATAAACCTGGGTCATCGCCCATTCTTGAGGAAAACCCTCACGGGTATAAACTTGCAGGGCAAGTTTAAAAGCGTCAACAGCTTGTTCGAGGTTCTTTGCATTTTTCCCTCGAATCCGGTTGCTGTAGGCATTTGCTAGATTCTGCTGGGTCATTGCCCAATCGTGGGGAAACTCCTCATGGGTATAAACTTGAAGGGCAAGTTGAGAAGCAGCGATGGCTTGTTCAAAGTTGTCAGCCCTCTCACCTCTAATTCGGTAAAGATAGGCATTTGCTAGATTATTCTGAATACCTGCCCAGTAGTGGGGAAACTCCTCACAGGTATAAACTTGAAGGGCAAGTTTAAAAACTTCAATGGCTTGTTCGAGGTTTTCTGCTCTCTTTCCCTTAATCCGTTCCTTATATGCATTTGCCAGATTATTCTGAATACTTGCCCATTGTTGAGGAAAAGCCTCACGGGTATGAACTTGAAGGGCAAGTTGACAGGTGGCGATCGCTTGTTCGAGGTTTTCTGCTCTCTTTCCCTTAATCCGTTCCTTATATGCATTTG